>SLFV01000102.1 GCA_007124075.1 Roseimaritima sp. | reverse complement strand
TTATTAAAGAACACTCCGTTACTCATCCAGCCATCGCTGTTGGTTGTGCCGGTCCCGTCGTTGCCGTTAAAGAACTGTCCGCCTCCTGCCGGATTGGTTCCTGTAAAGCCACTTAGTTCCTCGAAATCAACGATTATCAGGCCTGCTTCGGCGGATGCGCAAAACAGGATCGCCATGACAAGGATCGAAACGAGAAAACGATTCATCGAAATACCTCAGAAGAGAATAAACCACTAAAAGTCACCTACCAACTCACCGCCACTGCGCGACAAAAGGGCCGCCAACAACTTGTTGTCAATCTGTTCGCTTAAGAATCGAGCCGACCCATCGCAGAACGCAAAGGTTGCCCCACCGCTGTGGTAGCTGTGAAATTCCTGCCCATAGTCGCAGAAATCACCCTCGGGACTACGCAGCGGCAATTGACAAGCTTCCCAAGGCGAGCTGGCGTGGACCTTCGCGCTGATCGGAGCACTTTGGTCGAACAGGTTCTTGTGACCAATCCAGATCGAGTGCAAACCTTCAGGGGCTTCACCCAGCGAAATCGTCTGTGAGGAACCGTCCAGAATGTCCCGCAATCCGACTTGGGGCTCCATGCCAAACAGCATAACACCGCGTCCCCCCTGACCACCGGGGCCGCTGCCGTATCGATTCGGACAGTTTCGTTGAGGAAAGCACCGCAATGCTCGCTCGCCGTAGTTGCCGCCATAGTCCGTCCGACCGAACAGAGTTGGCGAATTGGGGGTATCGCCGTTGGGACGCTGTAGTCGACTTTGCGGAGCCGACGGACAGAGGTAGGTCGGAACCAGTTTTCTGCCTCCGACATGATTCACTTCATCAAGATAGGGGACATCCAAATTCAATTCATCATACAACGCTGACTGTTCGATAAACGGCAGAATGACCGAGCCCCAACTAGGCCGCCAATGGCGACGGATCTGCGGATCGGAGGCGTGGACGATTCCGGCACCCCCGACGGGAAATTTGTTGTAAACGCTGTGATAGTTTTGCAAACCCAACGCCATCTGCTTGCAGTGATTCAAGCACTGCATTCTCCGGGCGGCCTCGCGCACCGCCTGCACTGCGGGTAACAGCAAGGCGATTAAAACGCCAATGATTGCGATCACCACCAACAGTTCGATCAAGGTAAAGCCAGCCGAGCGGGCGGGTTCCCGAGTCGCATGCGAACGTCGCTGCCGCACCCGGCGATTCACTTTCCGTTTCATCTCCGCTGGCAGCAGGCTCCAGCTTGCGATTTCATCCCGTGATCGCCCACACCCCCGGCAAAGGTCTCGAGTGCTTAATTGACAGTATCCAATACAGGGAGACTGGGTATCGTCCCCCGAGGTCAAAACCGCCATGAGAGAATATCCGTTAAACCGCAACCCGACTTCAACGAAGCGTACATCGTGGCGCTGTCGTCTGACGCCGTCGTCCTGCGGTTCGTTCAGCCGAGGGGCGGAAGTAGAACCAGCGCAGCACTCAAAGCGTCAGCGAACTGACCGTTGAATCGGAGAAACAAATCTAGCACGTTGTCAGCAGACAACTGCAAACGTACTACAACGACCGCCCCAAACCCGGAGGGCACGTAGTCGTCTTGTCCAAGGTAGGTCTTCTGACTCGCCACCCGATTTTCGCTCACTGCCTTCTCATTCACCTCAGGCAAACAATGGCACACTCTGAAGATTGGAGCGAAACGTGCGATTCATTCGTAATCGCTGGTGACACACAGCGGCCGGACCGTCCCGGAGTTTCACCGGAGTTCCCTGTTCGCTTCGCTACTAGGCAGCGAAGCCACCGTGGACGAGTTGACGGTATCACAATTCAGATCGTTGTCAAGGGCGATATTGATTTCAGTCCTTAGCGGGGACGTTTGTTGCGGACAAAGCAACGCCGTCCGCAGCAAGCCACCTGCCGGATTCTTGCATCGGCGTTTCTGGATCTGTCGCACATATGGTTCAATGATGAACAGGATCGCGTTACGCTGTTCAGTTAGTGTTCTTGAATTTCCAGCCGTTCGACCTGCCAATGGCCCTGTTTTGTTGGTGCCAGCAGAACTCGAACCCGAGTTTCGGTGACGTGCGTCGACCGAAACAGACATTCGATCAAACTGAGGGGTCCAATTGCGACAGATTGTTTGGATTCCAATTCAAGAGGTTGTTGCAAAAGGGTATTTGCTTGGACGGTTTTGCGTAAGCGTTCCCGTCCCACGAACGATTTGAACTCCGTCGAGGTGGCCTCCCATGCGCGTTCGATTTTGCCCATGCGAATCTGTTCCAAAAAACGAATAGCTTCTACCTCGGCCCCACCGCTGGAGACCGGTCGTTGGGCAAGCCACACCACAGCAAGCGTCGCGAGCACAAACATAATCACGCCACCGATACCCCAGGCTTTCGCGACGCCCGCCCGACAATCGGCCCGGAATCCACGCATGTGATGAGATATCCTAATACTCACCAATCGGTTCTCCTCCTGCTCGTGTTCCCAACGCTCGCCAGATGATCTGATCGATACTGTTGCTAATCGAACGTACCGATCCATCCATCAACAGTCCGTTGACGATGCCATTTTCGCGAACGTCGCCTTCCACCCACTCGGTGTGTCCGTTCTCATCCAATGTGCCCCCGTAGAATGGTGCCAGGTCGGCCGGGGTTAGCGGCGGAGCAACCCCCAACATACTGGGTAAGCATCGTGCGGGAAATAACTGTCGGAACTTTTACCCTCTCTCTCGATCTCTCCCGGCTATTCCCGCTTCGCGGGGCCTGGAGAGAAGGTTCAATAGGACAGTTATTTCCCGCACGATGCTAACATGCTGTCATAAAGGTTGGCCTGATAGGCCTTGACTTCCGTCGCAGCGAGTGTGTTACTAAGGCCATCGGTAATTTCCGCAACCCGAATTGCAGAATTCGGCACGAACGCACCGTCGCCGCCCGTTCCCGAGGGAGGATCATAAATGCCTTGCAATTTCGACTGTCTTTGTTGTCATATTGCATTTCGAATTTCTCCGGTTGGAATAGATTTTCATCGAGGTTCCGGAGTCTATCGGAGCTCACCCTGAACCTCAACCTCGATGCTACCACCCATTCGCTCGATCAATGTCCTCGCGATGCTCAAACCCAATCCCGTTCCTCCGACGCGCCGCGTTCTTGACGGATCGACCCGGTAAAACCGATCAAAAACATACGGCAGAGAATCGGTTGGGATGCCGATTCCAGAATCGGCAACCGAGATCACCACTTCGCCCCGACTTACTTTGGTGCTGACCAGGACATGGCCTCCGCTGGGCGTCGATTGAACCGCGTTGAGCAGCAAATTGTCTAGCGCGAGCCGAAGATGGTCGGGATCGATCAAAAGCGTCAAAGAATGCGACTCGCCACGAATAAGCATGACACCGGCTTCGGCAGCAGTAGTGGTGATTGAGTCGGTAGCTGCGTCAGCGGTGTCATAAGTTCGTGAGACGCATCGGCCGTGAATCGCCGCGTTGCCTCGAGCGAATCGCCCAATCGATCAACCATTGCGTTGAGTGTTTGCACCAGTCGCCCTAATTCATCATCAGCTCGCTCGCATTGAATGCGTTCGGAAAGATTGCGTGCGCTGATCCGTCGTGCCGATGCCGTAATCCGCTCGACCGGCGCCTCGGACATTTCGATGCGACGCAGTCAAACGCGGATGCGCGCAAGCAGTTCCGCCCACGAAAACGGTTTGCTAATGTAATCGTCGGCTCCGCTGTCCAGCCCCAAAACTCGGTCTTCGATCTCACCCCGAGCCGTCAAAATGAGCATCGGAGTCTGGTCACCCGCCGAACGTAACGTGCGAACGATCTCCAGCCCGTCGCACCCCGGCAGCATCAAGTCCATCAGCAGGCAGTCAAATGCTCCGTCACTGGCCATTGCCAATCCAGCCTGTCCGTCATCAACCGCTACAACCTCGTAGCCCTGCTCTGTCAGCCCTGACGTCAGGGCATTGCGAAGCTTTACTTCGTCCTCGACTACCAGAATTCTCGCCATTTCAAGACCTGACACGAACGATGCTGACCGGAATGCTTCAGTAAAGCTGCCACAATCCTGTCTCAAAAAGCCCATCGTGGCTGCTACTCCAACAAACGGCAATAGCAGGGAAGCGTGGGGAAAGCGATTGTTGATTCGATTGCCGCAACGGAAATAACGGGGGGCTATTCTTCGCCTGTTCAGGCCGCGCTACGGAGAGCGGGCTTCGATAGGCGAACCGTTCATCGGTTTATCCGTTCGCTTCATTTGATACGGACAAAGACCGCGTGGGTCGGCTACGAATTGAATCCGATTTGAGCGTGCCGTCTCATCCCAATATCTTTGCCGTAGGCGATCTTTCGGTGTTCCAAGATGAACAAGGTAAACCATTGCCGGGCATTGCCCCGGTTGCGATCCAACAGGGGACGCATGTTGGGCAACTGATTCGTGCGGAGTTGCGGGGTAAGCCGCGCAAGCCATTCCGCTATTTTGATAAATACACCCACCAGGTTCTTAATAATCGCGAGAGTGATGTGAAACGCAGGGTGCGGATTGGGCCAACTGCGCACCGGCCGGCGGACGAAATAGTCTGCGGGCATACGCACCAACATCACCGGTATCGCGACCAGTGTGCCGAGAAACAGGAACAGACTGACACCCGAGGCCAACATCTGCGAGCCAGCGAAGGCCTTCTGATCGTTCCATCGGCACAAAACCACCAAGTCACCAACGACGCCAACACCACCAGTGGGATGTCGATGCGAACTAGTCGGCTGGCAATGATCAGCGGTGTAACAACCGCCGAGCAGCCGAGGATCAGCAGAGTGTTAAGGATATTGCTGCCGACTACATTTCCGATCGCGATCTCTGGTCTGTCGGTCGCGGCCGATACGACCGATACCGCCAATTCCGGTGCGCTCGTTCCGAATGCAACTACGGTTAAACCGATGACCAGCGGCGAGATACCCACACCCATCGCCAACCGTGACGCCCCTTGAACCAGCCAACGGGCACCCGCGACTAAGCCGACTCCGCCTAGAACAAGAAGCAAAATATCGTTGCACGAAGGAGTTCATGCCTGAGAAAATCCTCCGTCTGACCTCGGCAAAGACTTCTGCACGGAACTGGCATGACAGACGAGTCGTTGCCCGCAATGGAACCTCTCACCGAAAGCCGGGGCACTCGGACACCCTCCTTGGCAATTCCACGAAACCCCGGATGGAGCTGAAAAGAATCGCATCATTAGGGGGCAACCGCGACAACCATTAAATTCGATACAATCCGTAAATTTTATTAATTCTCGTCCCCCGATCGGGACGATACAAGCAAAAGTGGCAGGCAGGAACCTCCCTGTCCGCTCTGCTAAAAACCTTCCAATGCGAACGTTTGAAAAGGCGGCAACCCGCTTTTTTAAACCGCTTCTGGAAGTCGGAATGGTCGCGCAGCCCTTGTCTGGCTTGTGGTTGCGGCAATGTGTCTCTCTTGACGAACTGGCCGGTGTGAATTCTGGACTGGCAATATTCTACCGTTCCGCAATCACAGGAATCTTCGCGAACGGCTGGAGGAAGTCCGTTGTCCTGCTGTTGTTCAGCAGTGCGTTGGCGAGCCAGGTCGTCACTGGCAATGAGCCGCATGGTTGGCAGCGGGCTGGCGACGCAGAGACGATCTCCGAGGTCGAAGTTGAATTGTCATTGGAGCAACGACTGGTTCGGGCCGAGGCGCGATTGGCCGAGCTTGAAGCGTTGAACGCGAAGATCGATCCATCGCACATCGAGGAACCGGAGATCGCAGCGAATTCGGCAGCACCGACGACGCGTGCGCTGTATGGCGGAGACGGATTCGGTTTCGAAACCGATGACGGGCGGTTTTCGCTGACGATTCAAAACCGCATCCAAGCGCGTTATGCGACACCGTTTGACAGCGACCCGCGAACGCTGGAAGATTTGGAACGCAATCAACGCTCGTTCATGATTCGACGCGCACGTACAAAACTGCGCGGTCACGCATACCGTACCTGGCTTGAATATTACCTCCAGTATGACTGGGCCGACCCTATCCTGCGCGACTTGAATTTGACGATCTCAAAATACCGCTGGGCCACGTTAGAGGTTGGCCGTGGCAAGGTCCTGTACAACGACGAACGGAAAACGTCATCGGCAAATCAGCAATTTGTCAATCGTTCGATCGTCAACGATGTTTTTACGGTTGATCGGCAACAGGGGGTGCAACTGTACGGAAACGTTTTTCCAGAAACCGTGGCCGACACGACGTACTACTTGGGTGTCTTCAGTGGCAAGGGGGTGGGGGAACGAAACAACGACGATCATCATTTGATGTACAACGTTCGCCTGCAGTGGAATGCGTTGGGAGGAGAGATACCTTTTTCCCAGTCAGATACAGAATATCGTGAACAACCCGCACTTAATTTTGCAATTGCGGCCAATACCAACAGAAGTGCCTGCCTGGCGTTTGAGACTAATCAGATAAGTTGCCGCCCGTTACCCTGGGCACCCTATGACACGATTGGCGAACCCGGGCAGTATCGGATTAATCAGATGATGGGAGAAATCCGGTTCAAATGGGTTGGATTTTCACTGCTGCACGAATTCCATGCGAAGCAGATCAACGACACCCTTGCCGCACCGGACGACCCGTTCAGGCGGACAACCATGTTGGGTGGTTTATTGCAAGCAGGTTATTTTCCGCATCACGATCTCCCGATTTTTCCCGAGAATTTAGAAATCGCGGGACGTTACGCATCGGTTAACCCCAGGCTGGCAGTCAATAACATCAGGCAACACGAAACCAGCGTTGTGATGACCTATTTTTTGAACAGTCACCAGAACAAAGTGAACCTCCAACTTAGCCACTTGACGTTAGATCCCACGGGACTGGCCAGCCGCGCCGAACAACGACTTTGGCTGCAATGGGATCTGACCTACTGACCCTGTTCCTGTTCGCTCGGGATGAACCTTAACCCGCGAAATTGAACGTCATCCGAGCCCCAACAGTGCAATGCAAGGCTGCCCTGATCGAAGCGCTCGTCTGCGACGTCAAACAGCGGTTGGTCGTCCACCAGAATCTGTATCCTGGATCCCTTCAGGATGACTTGCAGGCGGAACCATTGTTTCTTTTCGTAGGTCCAATCGCTTTTGGCCAAGACAGAAAAGTCGTCCCCATCCTTTTTGGTAAGCACCGAGAATTTTCGCTCCAAGTCGCTGTTCCAGAGGTAATGGTGATGCTGGTCTTGCAGACGAAACGCCAGTCCGATGCCATCGTCGTCGGCGGACATGATTTCCGCTTCGATCGTGCCATCGACGAACGGTTGTTCGGGCACGTAGATTTTCAATGTCCCATAGCGTTCGACCAACGGATCCTTCTCATTGGCAACCCCTTGGAAGATATTCGACTGCTGCCGAATCACACCGCCTCGGACCGACCAGCGGCTGGGTGCCGAATGCACGTTACTATCCACATCCCATATCCGCCAGGCAGACGGATCCAGATTTAGCGCATGCGGATCGATCACATATCGCTGGTCCGCCACACGACTGATTCCGCCGTCAGCGGCAAACGATCGCGTTCGCAGCCGCGCATCCTCCTGAATCGTAACCGGCCCCCGATAAACCGGCGAATCCTCCGTCGGTGCCGAACCATCCAAGGTGTAGCGAATGAGCGTCCCGGCATCATCGGGGGTCAGCGTGACCTGGACAGGTTCGCGATACGCGCCACCCTCGGGTGCGATTTGCGGCGGTTCGATTCCCAGCGGTTCCAATGCGATCCAAGACTGGTTTAAGTAACTGCAGACGCAACCCGCCGACGCATCGGGCACCAACACCAAGCCACCGGCCGGGATCGCATTGATCCAGCACCCCGGACGCATGCCCCCGTAGTTCTGGGTCCCCGTTTGCTGTTGCGATTCGTTTAGGTTGTAGTATCCCAACGTCGCCGATCGGTAGACCATCAAATGCCGCGATCCCGCCAACACACCGCACCCGTACGAGCGGCTGAAGTCAAACGGTCGTGTCTGTCCCGTCAGCAGATCCCAGGCACCACCCTGAGCGTAAATCGTGTAATCATTAATCATCGGCCGGGAGGAATAGCTGGCCTTCTGCCGCCAGGTCTGCTGGCCATCTGCGGTGGAAAAAACCGTCATCTTTCCGCCAACTTCTGACGCCAGAGCGTAACGTGTCGGCTGGTAACTCATCAACAATCGTTGATGCTCCGGGCTGACCGCCAGCATCGTGCCGTCGATGTCATGATCGGCTCGCCAGACCTCGCGGCCCGTCTGCGCATCCAGAGCCAACAGAGCCCCGTGCGGATGGTCAGCGGCTTTCGCATCGCGGCGGCGATCGAAGGTGGCCTGTGCCCGGTCGATCAAGTAAACATGCTGGTCATCGGCGGCGATTGCATTGTGTCGAATCGACTCGGTTGCATCGTAACGCCAGCGCAGATCGCCGGTCTGTGCATCCAAAACAAAAAAGCTACGCGATTCGGTCAACTGTTGCGACATGTCCCCCGTGCTGGCTCGCCAGCGAAACGTCACTTGATGCTGTCGATCGGCCAACGAGCCATACAGACGATCGCCATCGACCGCAATGTAGCCCCACGTCCCCGCTTCGCCATCGGTCTGCAGCGGCGCGGGGAATAGCCCCAGCAGTTCGCCGGTCTTGCGGTCCAGGCGGTAACATTGATCCTGATGACGGACGTACAGACCGTGCTGCCCCACACAGAAGTTACTGTTCGTTCCAGAAACCCCCATTAATTCGTCACCATCAAACGCTTTCAGAACGCCAGGCAAATCGTAGCGCCAGACCACCCGTCCGTTGTAAGCGTCCACGCAGACCAGTTCATCGATACCTTCGTGGTACAGCAATCCATCGAAAAACAGCGGTGCCGGGGCGCGCCCGTGCCGCTGTGGAACATCGATATCGATATCGCGATACCACAGCATCCCGAGCGATCCTTGAACTAGGTCGTCGGTGGAGCACAGCTTGTTGTTCGCCGAAGCATACTGGTGGGTCCACTGACCCGCGCCGGCCAGTTCTCCCCGGGTCGTTTGAGACATCCGTCCTGCGGGTCCAAACCGAGCGATCCCGCCGTAAGGCCGTAGCGCTGCAAAGTACGCGCTATCCGCGTCGCTTGGAAGCGGCTGGCCCCCTTCCTGCTGCGGCAGCCACGGCAAAAATGACCCCAACGCACTACGCCCGGAAACGATCAGGTTGGCAAAGTACCGCGGGTGAGGAAGCTGCTGAAGATCGGCAACATGATGGACGGTAACCCGAGTCCCATACAAGCCAGCGGCTTGCAAACGTTGCCGCGCCAGCAATACATTGTCTATGTTGTCGTCGACCGCGTAGATTCGCAGATTGGTTTGCCCCGCCAGCGCATAGGCTAGCTGCCCATCGCCGCAACCATAATCCAGCACGTATCCATCGCGGATCTGGGTAGCATCCAAGATTTCGGTCGCCGCCTGCTGGATTTCAGGACGCCGGGGCCACAAATCGACCGGTTGGTCGCGGACGTGGATCAACGGTTCGCTGAGGGGGTCCGCGCGGTCAACGTTCAGGCTGTCCGGTTGATCCTGGGGACGGGGTGCCGCATCATCTGACGAGCGTTTCTCCGTGAGGCTCAGCCCCAGGATGGCCCCCATGTCGGTAGAAACCACCAACCAATCGGCAGCGGCCGCTAAACCGTAGACGGTCCCTGGCACTGAAAATTCGGCTTGCAGATTTCCGGTTTGCAAATCCAGGATGGTCAACTGCCCCTCGCCCCCACAGACAATGCTTTGCCCAGCGGCAATCATGCTGCTGCCCGCGTCGACACCCTTTTTTTCCCAAAGGGGTTTAAGCCCCCAAGCCGAGGACTGGTTGCCACGCCGATCGGTTTTCTGCTGTTCCACCCATTGGTATGCCGCCACCAATGTTCGCGAGCCGCGAATAATCCCACCGGGAAAAGCCACCATGGGACCATCACCCAGTTTCTCTGTCTCCTGCCCACTTTGGGCATCAAAGGCGATTCCACTATTGAAAAACATGGGGCCAACCGCCATCGTTGCAAATCCACCACGCTTGCCGTATTGTTGCAAGTGGAAGTATTCAAACGAACCCGATTCCAAATCAAAAGCCGCAGGAACCGCTCGACCGGTCGGCAACAACAACCTGGACGCCAGGGGGGCATCGGTCGGAAACGAAACATTCGTCGCCTCGGCGGCCGACGCCACGAGATAGCCCTGTGCGGAGACACCGCTTTCAGCATCCGCACCCCCGTGGGGCTGAGGCATGTAAATTCCGCCGGAATCATCGTTGGTCCAAACGACTTGACCCGTCCCCGCCGACAAGGCATGCACGAAGATCTCGTCGCTGGGCCAAATCCCGGCGGCGTAGTAGACAACATCATCGACGATCACCGGTGCCCCGCGAGCCGGCCATTTGGAAATGATTTGTTCGTTACCCAGTCGCAGCCGTTGCTGAGGACCACCACGATGTTTCCAGCGGACCTGACCGTCAAAGTCCAGGCTATACAGGAAACCATCATCGCTAACGACGAACAATTGATCATTCCAAATCGTCGGGGCGAATCGGATCGGACCATCGGCGGTGAAAATAAGCTTGCCTTCGCCACTTTCGCGGTCCAGACGGTACAGCGAATGGTCAGCGGAATGACCGAAAAAGACAAATTGTTCCGACAAGACCGGTTGGGGAGCCTGATCGAAAGACATTCGTCCGCTGCGCGGCCAGGCGGGAGCGGGCCGCCCTGATTCGAACCGCCAGCGAATCGCGAGCGGTCCGGAGAAACCTTCAGGGGTATATCCGGTTCTTGCCGCGTCGGCGCGGTATGTGTGCCACGTCGCCGCCACGGGGACGCTGGGTAGCAGCAAACAAAACAATCCAAAAGCCTTGATCCCTCGCGTCCATGGTGGGCGGGGGTGGTTGCAGTCGACGAAAACCATCTATCGAATTCTCCCAAGAATGGTAATGCCTGAGCTAGGATTCTAAAGAGTCTGGGAAAAGGGTCGAGCCCCCTTTTCAGCAGACTCCCCCGCGGTCGGCTACATCCTCCATGTGACGACAGGCGGACCGTGTGACCGTTCCTCCATGGTAACCGATCCGTCGAACGAGCGGACGTCATCATAATCCAGGACCGCGCGACGGAACAGCGACCGTTGACGGCAGCCTTTGGCAGTCCAGCGCGATTTCGACCGCAGGCAGGGTACCGAATTTCATCAGTGGAGAGGGGCTGATTTCCAGTTGACCTCGCCGGTGCCTGCGAGTAGTTGGCCGGTTGTAAGGAACGATTAGGTAGGATGGTTAAAATTGAGCCTTTTTGCAAAGATCGCTTGCCGATCACGTGACCAATCTCCAAACGTCAACTAGACTGCCAAATCAGTCAGCCACACTTTGAGATATACAACTTCGGTTAATGAGGTATTGTCTGACCCCCTAAATCTATCCCCCTCGCATCATAGATTCCAGTGTGCGAGACCGCCCATTTGGTTCACGGATCAATCGGTAGTACGGCCGGGCGATGGGAAGATGGCTGGGGCATTTGGGCAATCGGGGTGGAAAGCAAAAAAACATGTCAACGCTTGAAGAATTGCTGCCAACGCAGGTAGGGAGTGCTGCCGATACGGTGGCCCATCCGACTGACCTGCCAAACGATCACCAGCGCTACCATTACTTCGAGCGAAAATATACGGTGGAGCGGGTTGCGGGATGGTTACTTCTGATCCCGGCATTACCAGCGATTGGATTTTGTTGGTTGCTGGTCCGAATCGGTTCGCGGGGCCCTGGTTTCTTCCGTCAGACACGCGTCGGGCAGGGTGGGCAGGAGTTCCAGGTCATTAAGTTACGAACGATGCGTCTGGACGCCGAAGCCAACGGTCCACAATGGTCGGTCAAAGGTGACCCGCGGATTACTCGGCTGGGACGTGTGCTGCGGGCCCTGCATTTGGACGAACTGCCGCAGTTATTCAACGTGGCTCGTGGTGAAATGGTTCTGGTGGGCCCGAGGCCGGAGCGTCCCGAGTTTGTGGAATTACTGACTCGAGAAATCCCTGGTTACTCTCGCCGCCTGATTGTCAAACCGGGCATTACTGGTTTATCGCAGATTAACCTGCCGACCGACAGTGACCTGCGAAGCGTCGAGCGAAAGCAGATCTTGGATTTGCACCACATCGACCACGCCAACGCCTGGATGGACTTTCGCATGGTCCTGCTGACCTGCCTACGGGTTTTTTTCATCAGCAGCGAGCGGTTGACAAAGTGGGTGGGCTTGGACCGGCTTTACCTGCTGGAAGATTACCCGGTGACCGTCACCGATCGCCGCAGCGTGACGTTGCAAGAGTTGTTAGCGGAACTGCAAGCCCAGAAGCATTGGCAGGTTACCGCCGAGGGGGAACAACACGACCTACGCTTGGACACGGCCCAGTCGAAGCTTATTCGGCCGCGTTAGCCCACTGTTAGGTGATTTTGCCATTGCTGCTGATGAACTTTTCTCCCGAACACGAAACGACAGCCTTGCAAAATTTCCTGACCGTGGATGTCGAGGACTATTTTCAAGTTTCCGCGTTTGAACACCGCATCGCGCGGCGGGATTGGCCCAGCTACCCCAGTCGCGTGGAGGCGAACACCGAGCGGTTGTTGCAATTGTTTGCCGACTGCGACGTGCGGGGCACTTTTTTTGTGTTGGGCTGGGTTGCGGAGCGATTTCCGGGGCTGGTCCGGCGGATCGCAGCGGAGGGGCATGAATTGGCATCACATGGTTATTGGCATCAATTGGTTTATCGCCTGACGCCCGAAGCGTTTCGCGCCGACCTGCGGGCCAGTCTCCAAGCGATATCGGACGCGGCGGGAGTTCGCCCAATCGCCTACCGAGCCCCCAGTTTCTCCATCACACAGCGTTCGATTTGGGCGCTTGAAATTTTGGTCCAAGAGGGCTTTACGATCGACAGTAGTATTTTTCCGATCCACCATGATCGCTACGGCGTGCCGGGTGCGAATCCCGAAATCCATCTCCGGGAAACTCCCGCTGGTTCGATTACCGAAATCCCCCCCTCAGTCGGCAACTGGGGGCCAATTCGTTTACCCGTGGGTGGCGGTTACTTTCGTTTGTTGCCACTACCCCTGACCAACCTTGCGATCGGTTCGCTAACAAAACAATCACGCCCCACGATGTTGTACCTGCACCCCTGGGAGGTCGACCCGCAGCAGCCCAGAATCCGCGGGGTGGGGCTGCGCAGTCGGTTTCGTCATTACGTGGGGTTGCGGCGCACCGAACCGCGGCTGCGCTGCTTACTTAGAAAACATTCGTTCACTAGCATTGGCCGACTGCTGCCCAGTGCTACGGAACCGCAGCTTGACGAGACACCCCATGCTTAAACGCAACTTACCCCATCTTCTGATGCTCACGCATCGCGTTCCGTATCCCCCGGACCGAGGTGATCGGATTCGGTCGTGGAATATATTGAAACATTTATCGCAGGACTTTGAAATATCGCTGGGTTGCGTCAGTGACGAGGCGATCTGTCCGGAGGCGAAATCGGCGTTGGAATCGATTTGTCGGCACGTCATGATTGCCCCGATTGGTCGCCGACGCCGTTGGTTGCGAGCCGGCGCGGGGGCGGCTCGTGGACGTTCGTTGACCGAGGGTTTGTTCTGGTCGCCAATGTTACACAAGACATTGTTACGTTGGAATGAGCTGGAACGCTTTGACGGCATCTTGGTCTATTGCAGCAGTATGCTGCCGTACGCACGCCATGGTCAGCTTCGCCAGATTCCACGCTTCGTCGACTTGGTTGATGTGGATAGCCAAAAGTTTTTTGACTATGCCG
>SLFV01000577.1 GCA_007124075.1 Roseimaritima sp. | reverse complement strand
CCGATTCGTTCAATGCCTCGGGATCGGGGCGTTCGGCCGGAATGCTGGGCTTTGTCGACCCGTAATTCGTGAGGTCGTAGCCCCACAAACTGGCCTCATCCCCGCCGTCTTGATATCCCAAGGGTATCCCGGCAACGATCGACCAATCGGCAACGCCCAGCCCCACCTTAACCAGTTCGGAAAGCTGGCCGGGCCAACGCCCCTCTTGAACCTGAAACTGTTTGACAGCCACGGCGGCCAGCGTCATCCGCCGCAGGTCCTCCGACCGCACGAAAGCTGACGCGTAACTTTTGACCGCCGGAACGAATAACGCGACGCTTCGTTCTGTGAAGCTGCCCTGCTGCCCATCTCGAAACCGATCATCAAAGACTCTGGCTTTTTCCAACAGCTCCAGCGGATCCGTGCTGGCAAGCTGTTCGCACTCCCGATACCACGCCAGGAGTGCCCGCTTGGTGGTGGGCAGACGCAGCATGAACAACGGCGGCAGTTCTTCTGCCCACCTCCCCTGGATTGCCTGCTCCGACGAGATTAGCCCCATGCTTCTTTCACCTCGGAAAACGTGTTGCCAACGCTGTTCCAGCTCCCAGGCGGGGCCGATTTCTGATCTTAGTTTGGCTAATTGCCGCTCCGTCCAAAGGTCGCATTGCAAGCACCGCTGGATCGTTGCTAAACGAACCCCTTCAATGGCCTGGTTAACCAGGTCCGCAACCAACATAATCGGGCTGTCGAAACCGAACGCTTCCAAGGTGATTCGCATCCCCCGCAAACCACGCAGGGCGCGCTCCGCATCGGCCGACCATAAGGCGGCTTCGACCTCCAATTGCAACAACCTGATGACCGATCGTGACGCATGCAGTTCTGACAGGGAAGTCTCAAAACCGGAAAACGCCACCGGGTGCCACACAGGACGGGGATACGCTTCGGCTTGGACGATTAGCACAAGAATCGGCTGACAGTACTCCAAGAACTCCTCCACCACTTCCCGCTGCCGCCACGTTTGTTGCGGCTCAATGGTCTCGGGTAGCTCCGCAATTCCCAACAGCGGCAACAAATCCAAGTCAGGGTAATTGCTGGCACTCTGCGGTGCCAAGTGCAGAATTTGATTCCAGATCGCGGTCCCCTCTTGATGGGTTTTCTGTTGATACCAAACCGCCATCGACGCGTCATCGATCGGCTGGCCCGCTTGCCGGATTTCCGCCAGCTCGCGGCGGACCTCTATCGCGGCCTGCACCTGACGGGTGACCACGGTCCCGATGCCAAGCAGCAGCAAACTGGCACCGCTGACCGCAAACCAAACCAGCCAGGACCGCCAAGTAGAACGTTTGGAGACACGCATGGAATAAGGCTCCGTTTAAAAAGGGGGCGTTTCTATCAGAAGGTGCGGCACCATTTTGTACAGCGTTCAGTCTTTCGCAGGGCTAACCTCCAAATCCTGCTTCAAATCCGCCTTCATCGCGGACGCGGCTTCTGCCAACACGGCCGCCTGCCGCTCCCAGCCCGCATTCCACTGGCTCGCGATCGCACCACCGTGCCAGCTATCAATCCGTTGACACGTAAACACGCTCGCGTCTTCGCAGCGAAAATAAGCCGGGTTGTCGGCCAATCCGTAATAGGCGGGCGCCGTCCCCCAAGCTGCGGCGATGCGTTGCAAGGAGTCCCGAACATCACTATGCGGATCAGCCTCCGCCAGGGCCCACAGGTCGTTGACCGTCGCCCCCAGCATCCGTTTGCTTCGCACATCCGTACGAAGCCCCCCCGCGGGTGACCTACCGACGATCCCATACGTCTGATCCAGTCCTAGCTTGTCTTTGTCATAACCGCCGAAATCGGACTGCCGGTGATCAAAGCTTCGCCAAGATTCAGCCACCGCGGTCTGACGAGCCTGTTTTCTGGATTGCCAATCCCCCAGACTTGCAACCAGCTTTGCGTAACGTTCCCCGCCGACCGTCTGCCGGGCTTGCGGTTGCAACATTTCGGCCAAGAGCCAGATCTCCAGTCGATCGGCAAGGTCCTGTTCCACCAGACGAACGCTGCCCCGCATCCGCTGGGCGATCGTGCTCAGTAGTGCGATCGCGTCGCGGTACCGCCGCAAGTCTTCTGCGGCAACGGCAGCGGTCGGGTCCGAAATACTCAGCCGCGATAGCTGAGCGTAGCTCTTTAGGAATTCGATCGCCCGCCAGCTCGAAGCGTGCACAGGGTGGGTGCCGGACCGCCTGAGCTGTTGGGCCAGTGCCTGGACGGTCTGTTCGTGATGGGCTTGCAAGTCATCCCAGGTTTTCGTCGGTGGCTCTGGCGCGGGACCATCGCCCAACTGGTCACCCCAAGCCTGTTCCAGCGATTCGAGAATCATCTCGGTTACGGGCCGCGAACCTAAGGCTAACTCCACGGGGCTGTAGTTCACGTTGCCGGACCGGTCCCATCGCGACATCTGGCGTTCCACTTCACGTGATATGCCCGGCGTCAGCATCCAAGTCAGCAACAATGGGATCGCGGGCAGGCCAAAGAACAGGCAGAATCCACCCCATTGGATTCCCCAGTACCCGCGACCGAAACGGCGATCCATCCACGCCGGCATCGCCAGGTAGGTGATCACCAGCGGCAGCAAAAGGCAAACGACCAGCAGCGCTGCGGGAGCTTGCAGCAAGAATGCCGCGAATCCCATATAACTGACCGCCAGGACGGCCGCCAACGGTCCCACGATGGCCGCCAGGATCGGGGTTCGCAACACTTGGGCCGTCCACTGCGATGCGAGGTACGCAAGCAAGGGTGCTGCGCCCCAAAGCAGAACCGCTAACCACCCGTCGTCAGCCGCCCCTCGACCCGCATGCGATACCGTTACGGATGCCAACGCCCCACCGAAAACGAACCACAATACCGTTAGCAGCGGCAAGGCAATCGCGTGACGGGCCCACCAAGTCAGGCGAGGCGAGACACCGCGGTCGGCCAGGAAGCGGATTCGCTGTTGATTGGCGTCCCCTTGAAAAACGACAACGCCCAGCCAGCACGTAGCCAGCCAAACCAGCGCACCGATCAAGACCGGAAGCCCATCGATAAACATCGCAGACCAGGACGCCCCCCCGCCTCCTGCGCCCCTTGCAATCACCAAAACCAGGGCAGACGCCAGCAAGAGCATCCCGGAACAACCCGCCAAGACGCTGCGGTTTTGTTTCGCAAACTGCCACAGCAAACTAGCGGTCGCCGTCTGCGGCAAACTGTAACCAGCCTGGACATCCCACGGTCGCGCGGAATCCCCTGCCACAGACGGATCGCCTGGCCAGCCCGCCGACGCAGCGGCTTGGCCCAGTTCGCGCCGCCCCCACCGCCACTGCAACCCAAATGCGATCACGACAAACGCCGCCAGCGTCCCCGGTTGCCAAGGGTTCCAGCGGTCATCACTGGCAAACGCAGCAAGTGGCTGCCACTGACGCGCCCATTCCCAAGTAAACAAAGGAACGATCGCGGCGGGAACCAGCGCCAGTAGACTGACCACCGCTGACTTGCAGTACCACGCCAACGC
The DNA here is from genome assembly GCA_007124075.1 of Roseimaritima sp. Lineage (GTDB taxonomy): Bacteria > Planctomycetota > Planctomycetia > Pirellulales > Pirellulaceae > Roseimaritima. The sequence goes on along the minus strand of SLFV01000577.1, from coordinate 10,313 downwards.
GGCCCCGATCACCAGGATGTAAATCGAATAGATGATCCACGTCGCCAAACCTCGATCGTTCCAGGGCATTTCGGTCGTGGCACCCCGGCTGGCGACCAGCGACAGCGGAATCGCGATGATCCACATGGCCACCAGGATCGCCAGTCCCGCAGCCAGCTTGACCCAAATCACTGTGGCTGGCGCAAGCGGCAAACTGCGCAGCCACCCCAGCGTGCGTGTTTCCTTTTCTTGACCAATCGCGACCCCTCCAAACCCCACCGAAAATAAACACGGCATCCCCAGACAGAGTCCCATAAAAAACGAAGCAATCGTTTGCCCCCAACGATTGCCTTGGTTGATCGAAGTCAAAGCAACAATGCCCAGCAACAGCAGCATTAACATCGGAATCATCAAAGCCAACGGCAGCAACTGCCGCAGCTCCTTCCACCACAGCCGTCGGAGCGAAGGTTGATTTATCATGACCGTTTGCTCCCGGATTGGGGCTGAACACGCGACGAAGACGACGGTAGCGGCGACGACAGATGGTGTAAGTTTTGCCCGGTACCTCGTACGCAGGCGGCGAACAGTTCTTCCAAGTTCGCGTTTCGCGTTTTCACTTCCGTCACCCCGGGTTGGCTTCGCAGCGATTGGGCCCCCGCTTGGTCCAACCCACGCACAATGAACCGCCGCTGCCGCCCCTCCCCCTGGTAGCTCAGGACCACCGCAGGCGGTGGTAACGGCGGCAACGCTGCCAAGGGGTCGTCCTGGCTGACCAACACCTCCTGCGTGTCCGCCCGCAGCTCCTGCAGATTTCCCGATATCCGAAACCGACCCTGGTGCAAAATCGCCACGCTGTCGGCCACCCGCTCCACCTCCGAAATCTGATGACTGGACAACAACACCGCGCGCCCCGTTGCCACTCGGTCCAGCATGCTCTCCAAAAACTCACGTCGGACCAAAGGATCCAAACCCGACGTCGGCTCGTCCAAAATCAACAATTCAGGATCGTGAGCCAGCGCCAGTGCCAACGCCACTTTGGCCCGCTGGCCCTTGCTGAGGTGCTTGATCTTGCGGGCCTCGGGCACCTGATAATGTCCGACCAGATCGCGATAGCGTTCCAAAAACCCCAGTTCGTAAAACCCCGCCGCAAACCAGCCGATCTCGCCAACCCGCATCCAGTCGTACAATGCCGGAGCGTCCGAAACATAGCCGACGCGACGCCGGATCGCTAGCGAATCCCGCGCGGGATCCAGCCCCAGTACGGTACAGTTGCCCGAAGATGGCTGCTGAAACCCGGTCAAACAGCGAATCAGGGTCGTCTTGCCCGCCCCATTTTCACCCAGCAAGGCAAACACCATCCCGCTGCCGACTTGTAAATCCACCCCGCGCAGCGCGTCGCAACCGGGAAACGAGACGCACAGGTCGTGAATCGAAATCACCGCATCAGCGGGCGGACGGTCGGTCGTCGTGTTGACGATAGGTTGGCAGCGGTCGGACATCTGGCGAACCTTTGAAATATGAAATCTGAAAAGATGAATAGGCGGAAAAGAAGGCGGGGCGGGGAAACCAAACCAACCCATCGCTATGACGAATCCTCCGTCGCAGCCGTTTCCGGGTCGGACGCCACCGTGGGTACTTTTCCCTCCAGTGCAGCCAATTGTCCGCTAACCAGGTCGGCCACCTGCGCACACGATAGCCCCGCATGCAGCGCTTCGGCCAGCACCCCTCGCAACCGCTCGGAAATCAATTGCTGCCGGGCCTCCAGGCACAGCGGCAGTGCCGCCTGAGCCACTGTCAAGCCGACCCCCCGCTGGGAAAGCAGGATCCCTTCGGCCTGCAACTGCTGGAACGCGCGATGGATGGTGTTCGGATTGATCGCCAATTGACCGCTAAGCCCGCGGACACTGGGCAGCAACTGGCCGGGACGCAACGTCCCCTCGGCTACGGCAAATTTGACCTGCCGAACCACCTGCTCGTAGATCGCCACCCCGTTGCTGGGGTCGATCGAAAAAAACATGCTCGCACTCCTCGCCTGCTGCCCTGCCGTTCTATCACAATAGTACACTATAACAGCGAACCGCAAAAGGGGCTCGTTTCATTTTTTGGGCTGTTTTCTTCTTCACGAATATCCGCCAACGCGTCGGCCAACCACCTGGCGGCGATGGAGGGCACGAAGGAGTGATGCCCCTTGACCGTGAGTTCATCGAGGAATTATTCGCCAGAGGCTGACTTTTCGCCCACAACCGACCATACTGGAGGGGTCGAGTAGTCTGGTTTACTTCTGCCTTGGTCGAGAAAAATCGATGAGTCAAGCCGCATGTCCACGCTGCAATGAGTCCATCCGAGTCCCGGATCTTCCACTGCCAGCAAGCGCGATGATCCGCTGCCCTTGGTGCCTGGAGACGTTTCGGATCGAAGAATTCGGCTTTCGACTGGCCCCACTGGCCGATCTGGTCGACGAGGAAGGGCGAACGATTCGGTTACCGGAAGTCAGCGTCGCGGATCTGGCGCGCCAAACCACGCAAGGTGCCGGCAATGGGCTTGCTTCCGCCGCTGCCGCTGCGACGGGGGGTCACATATCCGCTGCGGTCGACGAAGGCGATTGGCAGTCGGCCATCGCTGCAGACGCCGAAGCAGGGGGCAAAGGCTTTGAGAACGACTCGGACACCTTCCTCGCACCGTCCGGTTCGTTTGCCACCGAGTTCGACTCCGACTCCGCCGTCGCAGACGAGCGTGGGCATGGACCGGACGAGCATGACCATGAACTGGACGATCAAAAATCCGCAGAAGGGGCTGCAGCGTTTGGCGGCTTGGCCGATTCCTCCGCTGGTGATTTTGACGGCAGTTTTGCGGCGGGCGAGGGCACCATTCGCGCCGCTCGACCGCGCAAAAAATCACCTTCGCCGCTCAAGTCTGTCATTCAGATGGTCTTGGGCGGCGCGGTGGCCATCCCAGTGACGGGAGCAATTCTCTGGGGGATCCAAGCGATGGGGTGGCGAAACTTTGACTTTGGCTTCTATCCTTTTGATGGATCGGCGGGGGTCGCCAAGCGTACTGCGGGTGCTCCCATGGAGATTCGCGAGCGAAACAGGCAGCGTCCCGCAGGGCGTCAACTGGGCACCGGCGAAAGCCCGTTTGCGGGCGGCCTGCTAGACAGCATTGACGACCAACTCGGCGAATCCCCTGACATGCTTCCTGATGAAGCCCAGCAACCCCCACAGCAACTCCAAGCCGAACCGCAAGGTCTGCTGGATGACTCGCTGGCTGGCCTGGGAGACGGCATGAACCCACAACGGGATCTTGCCGACATTGATTTATCGGACATGCTTCCCAGCGATCCTGGTGCGGCGGGTGACTTTTCTGGTGTCCAAGACGGCTTGTCAGCCCAGGATTTCAGCCCCTCACTTCCCGGCACCGATGTTGCGGAGATGGGTGCCCCTGATCCATCGCCCGAAACGGGCCCGGTGCCTCGCGAAAGCGAACGGGCTCAGCAGGCAATTTCGCCGGAGCTTACGGCGGCTTTTGGTCGCGTGGAAGAATTGTCCGAACAGTATCAGGAGGGCCGACAAGCGAATTCCATTGATCGCAACTTGCGTGCCCAGTTCTATGGGGCATTGGCTCTTGTTGGCGAACTCGGGCAACCGGAAGCTGGCGAAAGCTACAGCGACCTGATTGACCTCCTCCGTTACTCCGACCAGTTGGACGAAATGCTGCAGTTTGGCAGCCCCTGGGTCGCACGGGCGCAACTGAAGCAACGCGGCGTGTTTGCAGAGGGGACGCTGCGCAAACAAGACGACGGATACCTGCTAGAAATCGCTCCCGTTAGCAACCAACCCGTCTCCTTCCCACTGGACGGTTGGTCCGAAAACGAGCAGGACCCCGAATTATGGCTTGACCGCAAGGTAGTCGTCATCGCAAAACTGGAAGGCGAACCCGGACAGCGACAAGGAACGATTCGGTATCTTGAGGAGCGATAAGCTTTACCGAACGGCCTGAATTAACCGACGGCAAACTGTTTTGTTTTCTGTACGGCAAACACGACTCAGGGTGCGTCAAACTATCGCAACCTTTTCCCGGAATCACCGGTACCGCGACTCGCAACTTTCGGGTTTAATACTCGCAACGTTCAGCGCCGGTGAGTCCTGAGCGGTGATCATCCCAGGATGGCGAATTGACGCATTCCTCCTTGCGATCTTGCCACGGGACGATTTTAGTCACGATACTATGGGAACCTGGCATGCTTAAGTGTCGGGATGTAATTCTTTTGTCACAAGCCTCTGGGCCTGTTTATGGATCGTTTCCTGTTTCCTCGCTGGGTCAATAGATTCCTGCTACTGCTTGGTGGTTTGGCAGGCATCGGTGCCGTATACGCGGGCACGTTGGGTGGTTTAATTACCGACCCCGATACGCTGAATGTGGGCTACCAACCGGAGCAGCCTGTCCCCTTCAGTCATGCGTTACACGCCGGTCAGTTGCGAATGGACTGTCGTTATTGTCACAACACGGTGTTTGATGCGGGGCACGCGGCGATTCCGCCGACGGCTACTTGCATCAACTGCCACAGTCCGCTTGACGATCAGGGGCAGGCCGCATTGGCGGCGGTCCATTCTGACAGCCAAAAACTGAAGCCGATTCACGACAGTTGGGCATCGGGGGAAAGTGTCGAGTGGATCAAGGTGCACAACCTGCCGGATTTCGTTTACTTCAATCACTCGGCCCATGTTCATGCTGGCGTTAGTTGCGTGACTTGCCATGGTCGGATTGATCAGATGGAAGTCGTTTTCCAGGCCGAGCAACTGTCGATGGCATGGTGTGTCGATTGCCATCGCAATCCGGAACCCCATCTTCGTCCAAAGGAGTTCGTCACTCAGCTTGACTGGGTTCGCGGTGAGGGCGATCCGACGGGTGAGGAATTGAAGGAAATGCATCATATCAATCCGCTAGTGAACTGCGCCGTATGTCATCGATGATTCAAGAGTCGTCTAAATCTGCCCGCTCCCGCTATTGGAGAAGCTTGAACGAGCTAAGGCAAACGCCTGAGTTTCGTTCGATGCTTGAGCGTGAGTTTCCGGTTGCGGCATCGGAGTACCCAGAGGGTGTTTCGCGTCGTCGCTGGATTCAGTTAATGGGCGCTTCGCTCGCCTTGGGTGGTGTTATCGGTTGTCGTTACCCCGAAGAAAAGATTGCGCCGTTTGTGATCCGTCCCGAGGGTCGGGTTCCCGGGGAAATGTACGGGCGAGCAACGAACTACGAGTTAGCCGGACGGGTGTACAACTTGTTGGTGACCTGCGTGGATGGGCGCCCGATCAAGATAGAGGGGAACGTTGGCCACCCGTGTGGTCGCGGTGGAACCGATGTTTACTCGCAGGCATCGATACTGGGATTGTACGACCCAGACCGCTTGGATGGGGTGAAGCATTTTCGTGACCAAAGACTGCGAGACTCGTCCTGGGAGGGCCTGGAGGAGCATCTAATTGGCATGCGTGCCAGGCTGAAGGGTAGTAAAGGCCGGAATTTTGCCGTGGTGGTCGAATCGACTTCCTCGCCCTCACTTGTAGCGATGTTGACGCGGGTCAAGGAAGTGTATCCCGAGGTCACTTTTGTGCGAGTTGATTCTCTGGGGATGGACGTGGTACGCGAGGCAACGCGAATTGCGATTGGTCGCGAAGCCGCGCCGACGCTACATCTGCAGGAAGCTGAAACCATTTTGACGGTCGAGGCCGATATTCTCGGGCAAGACCGTGGTATGGTGCAGACCTCGCGCGGGTTCGTTGAAGGACGTGATCCGATTGCCAAACGGATGAGTCGTTTGTATGCGGTGGAGGCTGGTTACACCAATACGGGCGCTTCCGCGGACTCCCGTTTGGCGTTGCGGCCTTCCGATGCAATCCGGTTTTTGGCCGCCGTGGAGAAACTGATTGACGCAGGCGCGACGTCCGCCGACCCCAAGGATGGAGAGGTTCCGTTTGACGAAATCGCGGACCCGACCGAGCGGATGGGTCGGTTTTTGGAGGTCGCCGCCGCTGACTTGATTATGGGTGGCGAAAAATCTGTGGTGGTTGTTGGCGAACACCTGGGGACGGAGGCGGTTGCTGCGGGGATTCGTATCAACAACAAGCTTGGCTCTTTGAATAAGTTGATTCGATTTCCCGAACCGGTTGATTCCAAGCTGCCGGTTGAGAAGTTGCCTGAATTGATTACTGAGATTGAATCGGGCAAGATCGATTCGGTTCTGGTGCTGGCCGATAATCCCGTGTTTAACGCTCCGTCGGACCAGGACTTAGGGGCGGCGCTTTCAAGATTAGATGAGACCTTTTATCTCGGACTTTATGCCGACGAAACAGCGGCGGTGTGCAAGTGGCGGTTACCGCTGGCGCATCCACTGGAATCTTGGGGTGACGTGATTTGCGGTGACGGGCATTATGGTGTCTGCCAACCGCAGATCCAACCGCTTCTTCGTGGACGGTCGACGCTGGAGGTTTTGGCTGCGATCGTTGACTCGGATGCAAAGTCTGGGGAGCAAATTGTACGAACAACCGCGGATGCGGTCGCGGGTGCCGATTTGTCCGATCGTCAATGGCGGACCTTGCTGCACGATGGATTTCATGAACAACTTTTGGTGCCCTCTGCGGAGGCCAACTTCTCTGGGGCCAGCGATCCCTTGACGGAGGAAGCCATTGAGTTAGGCGGCGATTTTGATCAGGACGACTTCGAGATCGTTTTCTGTGCCTCCGATGGTTTGTACGACGGACGTTTTGCGAACAATGGCTGGCTACAGGAGATGCCGCAGTCGCTAACGAAGTTGACCTGGGACAATGCTGCGCTTGTCAGCCCGAGGACGGCCAGGGCGATTGGTGTAGCGCACGGGCGTTTGTTGGCGTTGCGACGCAATGGCGTGACATTGGAACTTCCTGTGTATGAAATGCCCGGAATGGCTCACGGTTGTGCTGTGGTCCCGATCGGTTACGGTCGTACTCGGGTTGGCGTTGTTGGAGGCCATGTTGATATCGACGCACCGACAGTAGGCGTGGACGTGGCTCCGCTGCGGACATCGGACGCCAGGTTGGTGGCGTTCGGTGCGGAGGCAAGGCCCCGCGCGGAAACGTATAACTTGGCAACAACCCAAGATCACTGGGCTATTGACGAACTGGGGCGTGACGAAACCCAGTTCCGCAGCTACAAGTTGGTTCGCGAAGGGACCTTGGAACTGCTGCACACGATGCCTAAGTTTGCGGATGCGAAGGCGCCTCATGTGCCCCCCGATTCGCACACACAGTTGTGGCAGGAACCGATTCAGAAGATCGTGGAAGAGGGCAAAGAACATGTTCCGCAGTGGGGCATGGCGGTTGATCTCAGCAAGTGCACCGGATGCAATGCGTGTGTGGTCGCCTGTCAAAGTGAAAATAATGTTCCGATTGTAGGAAAGCCCCAAGTCCTGATGAATCGGGAGATGCACTGGATACGGATCGATCGCTACTTCCAGGGTGATGAAGATTACGCAGACGTTGTGCAAGAACCGTTGATGTGCATGCACTGTGAGACCGCTCCGTGCGAGCAGGTGTGTCCGGTCGCGGCAACGGTTCATACGGAGGAAGGTATCAACGCGATGGCGTACAATCGTTGTATTGGGACTCGCTATTGCGCAAACAACTGTCCCTTCAAAGTTCGTCGTTTCAATTATTTCAACTACAACGAAGACATCGGTGTTGGCTACGGGATCAAAGCGTTTCCGGGGACGATCGAGTCCGCCAATCGGAAGTTGCAGCAACTGGTATTGAATCCCGAGGTTACCGTCCGCGGACGTGGGGTTATGGAAAAGTGTACCTACTGCATCCAGCGGATTGAGGAAGGCAAGATAGCGGCACGCCGGGAGGGCCGACTGGTACAGGATGGTGACGTCAAGACTGCATGCCAGACGGCTTGCCCGACCCGAGCCATCGAGTTTGGTAACATTGCCGATCCCACCAGTAAAGTCGCCCAATTGCGTAGCGATGTGCGGAGTTACGGGATGTTGCCACAACTTCGTGTTCGTCCTCGGACGGAATACTTGGCGAGGATTCGCAATACTCACCCCCGGTTAATGACAAGCAAGCAGATTTGGGATTTGAAACACTTGCACGAACATGCGCACCATCATGATGACCACCATCATGATGACCCAGAGCACAGCAGCGAGAAGAGCTAAGACGCGTGGTAGATCGGGGTTATTTCCCGTCAGACTTGCTCCAGTTGGCCCGTTCATATTGACCCGTTCCAGAGTCCTTGGCTTCGATGCATCCGGGACTTTTAACCCTTGAATTGATTTTGATTTTATGTCAATTGCCGTAGTCAAAGGCCTGGATAATACCGTCGAGCGGCCCGGGGAGCGGGCTCCGTTGGTCTTGGGCGATACCACGTTTCATACGATTACGGAATCGGTTTGTCAGATTGCCGAACGCCGTCCCAGCAAATTGTGGATCGCGGGATTTTTGGTCTCCGCACATATCGCGGCCTTTTTTGGAATTTTGATCTTCTATTTGATCTACATGGGCGTTGGGGTTTGGGGAAACCGTGCCCCTGTTTTCTGGGGTTGGCCGATCGTTAACTTCGTTTTTTGGGTAGGGATCGGTCACGCGGGGACTTTGATCAGCGCGATTTTGTTTCTTTTTCGGCAGGAGTGGCGAACCAGCATCAATCGCGCCGCGGAAGCGATGACAATTTTTGCGGTCATTTGTGCTGGAACTTTTCCTGGGATTCACGTTGGGCGTGCCTGGCTGGCTTTCTGGTTGGCACCCTATCCCAGCTTGAATCTGTGGATGTGGCCGCAGTTTCGCAGTCCTCTGTTGTGGGACGTGTTCGCGGTCAGTACCTACGGGACGGTATCAACCCTCTTTTGGTACATGGGGATGATCCCCGATTTGGCCACGATGCGTGATAGGGCCAGGAATCCGGTTAGGCGGTTTGTCTATGGCGTTTTAGCGCTGGGATGGTCTGGATCGTCACGCCACTGGATCGGCTACGAGAAGGCTTACGCGTTGCTGGCCGCTTTTGCAGCCCCATTGGTCCTTAGTGTTCACACGATCGTCTCCTTCGACTTTGCTGTCAGTCAGGTACCAGGCTGGCACACCACGATTTTCCCGCCTTACTTTGTCGCGGGGGCGATTTTCAGCGGGTTCGCGATGGTTTTAACATTGATGATCCCCGCGCGGGCCTTGCTTGATCTGAAGCACTTGATCACGACCCGGCATCTTGACAACATGTGCAAAATTATCCTGGCGACCGGGTCGATGGTGGGTCTGGCCTACGGGACAGAATTTTTCATTGCTTGGTACGGACAGGTAACGGAGGAGTCGTTCGCGTTTGTTAACCGAGCTTTCGGTCCTTACGCTTGGGCATATTGGATCATGGTGAGTTGCAATGTCATCAGCCCGCAACTCTTCTGGTTCCGTCGGTTTCGTACCGATCCCGTATTGATTTTTATCGTTTCCATATTCGTAAATATTGGAATGTGGTTCGAACGATTCGTGATTGTTGTCACTAGTCTGTCTCGAGATTATTTGCCCAGTGCGTGGGGATACTTTTCGCCTACGTGGGTTGACTGGGGGATGCTGATTGGCTCGTTTGGTTTGTTTTTCACGCTCTTTTTGCTGTTCGTACGGTTGATGCCGGTGGTCAATATGGCTGAAACCAAAGCAACGCTTTCGATTGAAATGCAGGCTCGAAAGCAAGTTTCCACTGCCGCGCACAACGATTAGGAACCAAGGGTTGATATGAATAGTGATTCCCAGTCCCAACCGGTCGTCCACGGGGTTACCGCAGAGTTTGACTCGGTCGATGGTTTGTTGGCTGCTTGCAATCGCGTTCGCGAAGCGGGTTACCAGAAAACCGACGCATTTACCCCTTTTCCCGTTCATGGAATCGACCGGGCCTTGGGCATCAGTCCCTCCAAATTGCCCTGGATCTCGCTATTCGCGGGCGTTATTGGATGCGGTGTCGGATTGGCAATGCAAATTTGGATGAACGGAATCAATTACCAATACATCATCTCGGGCAAACCCATGATCAGCTTGCCCGCCTTCATTCCGGTATCATTTGAATTGACGATTTTGTTGGCGTCGTTTGGCGCTTTCTTCGGAATGTTGTACCTCAATGGATTGCCCAAATTCAGCAATCCTTTGTTTACGAATCCGCGGTTCGATCGGGCAACGGACGATCGTTTTTTTCTATACATCGATGCCAAGGACAGTCGTTTTGATCACGAAGGGGTCAAGCGTTTGCTGTCAGATTGCGGGTCGCCGCACGTGGAAGACGTGTTGGACGACGGCTGTTCCCCAGCGATTCCGAAGCCGATTTTT
>SLFV01000372.1 GCA_007124075.1 Roseimaritima sp. | reverse complement strand
GTTGACAGCGGTGGCACGTTCAGACGGATCAAGCGACCGTCGCTTTGCGGGTTTAACCCCAGATCTCCAGCCACGATTGCCTTTTCGATCTCTTTGATAATGCTGGTATCGTAGGGACGAATTACAATTTGCTGCGGTTCAGGGGTTCCGATCGATGCCAACTGCTTCAGTGGGGTTTGTGACCCGTAGGCTTCGACGCGGATAGAATCGACCAAGCCCGGGTTTGCGCGTCCGGTCCGAATGCCGGCCAAGTTGTGAGCCAGCACACCAACCGCTTTTTCCATGCGTTGGTCCGTATCACTTAGGATTTCTTCGTAAGTCATCGTCATTAGTTGATTTCCGTATGGAGGTGGCAAAAAGGACATCCGGTTACTATCAGTCCCGACCGCAGATTGTAAACGATGAAGGGCCGATGATGAGACCCCTGTCGCTGGAAGCCGAGCGAAACATCTTTTGGGGCCAGTGGCGGATACACAACGGCCTTCTCCGGACCTGCGAAGCAGGGATAACCTGCTTTGGCCTATACCGAGGGACGGAAGAAGGGGCGGCCTAACGACCGCTTGCTTTTCCGATCCACGTACCGACGGTTTCGCCCGCAATCGCGCGGCTAATGTTGCCGGGTTTATTGAAGTTGAATACCAGGATCGGGGTTCCGTGTTCTTGACATAGTGCGATCGCGGTCGCGTCCATCACACGCAGATTCTTCTGGATAACCTCGCTGTAATCCAGGGTGGAATACATGACTGCGTGGGGGTTTTTTTCGGGGTCATCGTTGTAAACGCCGTCCACGCGGGTCGCCTTTAAAATCACGTCGGCCCCCAGTTCCAAAGCTCGCTGCGCGGCGGCCGTGTCGGTCGTCACGAATGGATTGCCCGTACCCGCGGCCAGGATCACGACGCGCCCCTTTTGCAGGTGACGATCGGCACGACGGCGAATAAATCGTTCGCACACCGGGTCCATCGCCAAAGCCGACATGACGCGACATTCGCAGCCCACTGCTTCCAGGGCGTCTTGCAGTGACAAGGCGTTGATCGTCGTCGCCAGCATTCCCATGTAGTGAGCCGTCGCAGGCAAAACCGAATCATTGCAGCCCGAAAACTGGGCTCCCCGCAAGATGTTCCCGCCCCCAATCACGATCGCCAGTTGACACCCGTTCTCCACGGCTGCTTTGACCTGCCTGGCAATCTTGGTCAATTCGCTGCCGCTAATGCCCCGGTCTCCCGCACCCGCTAGGCTTTCGCCACTGAGCTTCAAAATGACTCGACGATACCGCAGGGAGTCAGTATCCGAACTCGTTTCCGTTTGTGCCGCAAGCATGTTGATTGGGTCCTGTAAATCGTGTGCTGTTGATCCTGCGGGGAAGTCTATGCGATATCGGCACACCCGCCCAGACGACCCAATGGCAGACGGCTACCCTGCAAAGGGCAGGTTCCAACTGGCTCGGCATAGCCTGTCGGATGCTTACGTTTCTTTTGCGCGTGACCACCAACGACGGAACGCCTTGCGCAGTTCTTGCAGGGGGCGCCGTCGGCGGTGCCCTTGGGCGTTGGCCTGCCAAAGTTTACCACTTTCGATCTCCATTGCGGTCAGCCAGCCGCCACCGAAACAACAGGTATCCAAACAGATAAGGTGGCCGTGATCCAAGATTTCTCCAGAAATTTGCGGAGTGTGCCCCAGGAAGACTCGCTTTCCGGAATGATGGGGGGCTGGAACCGGGTTGGATAAATGCTGCCAATACAATTGCTGCTCGGGCTGTTGTGACACCGGAAGATGCGGCAGGTAATTGGCATGCAAGAAAATCTGGGCGTCGGTTTCCCAATAAGGCAGCAAGTCGAACAAGAAGTCGAGGTGATGCTGCGGAATTTTGCTGATCGATCCGCCGTAGCTGCTGACTGTGGAGCGGCCTCCATTGGCAAGCCACAAATCGGGGGACAAGCCGCTGCTGATGATCCCCAGCAGCATCACTTCGTGGTTGCCACGCAACGGCATGACGTTGCATTGTTGCCGTAACCGAATGATCTGTTCGATCACCTCTCGGCTTTCCGGCCCGCGGTCGACATAATCCCCCAAAAATACCAGGGTGTCGTCCGCTTGCGGCTGGATACCTTCCAGCAGGGTCCGCAGTGCCTTCCCACAGCCATGGACGTCGCCGATTACGATCGTGCGCATCAGTTTACCTGAGGATCAAAACCGTCGTCTTCGGCTGGCAAGATCCGCTCCAAGACCGATCTGCCTTGCTGACGGACTAGTTTCTCCCACAAACCGCCAGTGTCCGCAAAGACTTGATCGGGGGCGGCCTGGCAAAGCAACCAGCCGCCGACGCGTAACTCCGCATCCAATTGTCCCGGTCCCCAACCGCTGTAACCGGCAATCCATAGGATGGACATATCTTCGCGGCTTGCAAGCAGCCGCAGGTGGTCCTCGTCGGTGGTCACCCAGACCTGCGCCGTCGCGGAATCACCGCCGGCGACTGCGCACGGTTCGCCCAAGCCAACCAGTTGGTGCATGGCGATCAATGGCCCTTCCACGGGACCGCCGTAGTGGATCGGCCCACCACTTCGCGGTTGCTGGCCCAACGTGTCGCTCAGGACCGATTCGACCGCCACCTGCGTGGGGCGATTGACCACCAACCCGAACGCCCCGTCTTCGTTGTGACGAATGATGTAAATCACGGTTCGAAAAAAATTGGGGTCCGATAGGTAAGGGGACGCGATTAGGAAGCAACCTTCGGCTTGTAAACTCATATTCCCCATCTCCGACCTAACAACTCGCTTCCTTGGGTTCCTCGTGAAAACACATGACTGGCCGATCAGGTCGCAGGAGGCTGATGTCGGTAGGCATGATCGACCGCAATTCCGACCTAAGACTCGCGCCACAAACAGCCCGCCCACGACCAGCCAACTCCAAAACCGACCAACATATTGACCCCGCCGGGTGTCAATTGTCCGCGCTGCCGCAGACGGTCGATCAATATCGGGATTGTACAGGAAACGGTATTCCCGCAATCGGCCAATTCGATTGGCATCCTCGTTTCGTCGACCCCCATCCGCAATTGAAGCTGCTCCAGCATTTTCCGCGTCGCTTGATGCATGATGAAACGATCAACCTGCTCCATCGTCAAACCGCTGGCCTGCAGGATGTTGTGAACCAAGGTCGGAATCGCGTCGACCGTGAAGTTAATCAGGCTGGGACCGTCCATGTACAGCCGGCTGGGCCAGCGTTTTCGGTGTCGTGGACGCAGGGCGTCCGCAGCAGAACGCGACCCACCATCGGCCACCAGTAAGGTATCCCCCCCACTACCGTCGGTGCCGAATTGAAAGCCCCATAACGATTGTTGGCTGTCGGCTTCGATCAAACAACATGCCGCAGCATCGCCAAAAATCGTTCGCAAACTGCGGTCGCTAGAATCGATATACTTCGTGTACGTTTCTGCAGTGACCAGCAAAATTCGTTTGGCGGCTCCGCTGTGAATCAACCCTTGCGCGATCGCTAGTCCGTACACAAACCCGCTGCACCCAAGATTGAAGTCAAGCGCTCCGGCGGAGGTCGGCAAGCCTAACCGGTCTTGCAGCAAACAAGCGGTGGTAGGCAATGGATAATCGGGCGTTTGCGTGCAGTATAGCAAGAAATCGATCGACTGCGGGTCGACGGCGTGCTGCTGAAACAGTTTCTCGATCGCGGCGACGGCCAAATCCGAGGCGGTTTCATCCTCAGCAGCGATATACCGCTGCTCAATTCCGGTTTTCTGCGCGATGAAGTTGACGTCCCAGTCCGGAAATTCCGCCTGCAGCATGGCGTTGGTTTCCAACCGCTGGGGAAAATGAACGGTAATGGGACCAATGCGGGCGTATTGCACGAGGACAAGAAATCCAACATCAGTAGG
>SLFV01000295.1 GCA_007124075.1 Roseimaritima sp. | reverse complement strand
ATTGCTGAACCGCTGGTAATTTGGACGGTAGGCGATTTCCCCCCCGTTTCAAATCGACTAACATTGAATCCAAGCAGTGAGACTGGAGGTGCGTTCCTTTTCAGCACGCGACAAAAAAAATACGGCGTGGTGCGGTTATTTGGCCAGCAGCGACCCCAGCCAGAACGGGCGCGCCCAAACACCTAGATGAGAAGACTAATTGATGAAATCCTGGATTTATTCCCCCAGTTTAATTGTAGCGGCTGGTTGGCTGCTGATTCCGTTCTGCACTCTTCCGGCGGACGCGGAGCAAACGTTGAATCTCCGGCCTCGGTCTCAATCCCCGACGGCCCCCGACAGTGGACGATTTCATCGCACGGAAGATTCGGTCAAGTGGGTGGCGGAACAGACGGCGATCATCGTTTGTGACATGTGGGATGTCCATCACAGCTATCGTGCGGCGAAAAGGGGTAGGGAAATCGCTCCGCGTTTGAATGCGGTCGTCACCAGGTTGCGGGAAGCCGGAGCCACGGTCATTCATGCGCCGAGCGATTGCATGGCTTTTTACGAGGAACATCCCGCGCGGCGTCGTGCCATGACGGTTCCTGCTGCGGAGGAATACCCTCAAGCTATCGACCAATGGTGTCACCAGGTACCGCAGGAAGAAGCGGGCGTTTATCCGATTGATCAAAGCGACGGCGGGGTTGATGACACTGCCGAAGAACGTTCCGCGTGGCATGCAAAATTGCGGCAACAGGGCCTGGAGCCCGGTCGTCCGTGGACACGGCAGACCGATCTGCTGACGATCGATCCGAACGTCGATTTCATTAGCGATTCCGGGACCGAGATCTGGAACATTCTTACCGCCAGGCAGGTCAAGCACGTGATTCTGGCGGGCGTTCATACCAACATGTGCGTACTGGGGCGTCCCTTTGGTCTGCGACGCATGGTCCTGGGTGGCAAGAATGTCGTGCTGCTGCGTGATTTGACCGACACGATGTACAATCCCGCGATGCCTCCCTACGTCAGTCACTTCACGGGCACGGACTTGATCGTCGATCATATCGAAAGGTTCGTCTGCCCGACCATCGCCAGTGACCAAATTCTGGGTGGCAGTCCCTTCCGGTTTCCGGACGATCAGCGAGTCCGCTTGGCGATGCTGATCGGCGAGGATGAATATCAAACTGAAAAAACGCTACCAAAGTTTGCTCGTCAACAGCTAGGCAATGATTACCGAGTTGACCTGATTTTCGCTGACGAAGACCATCCCAATCTGTTTCCCGGAATCGAACGGGTTGCTGACGCAGATGCCCTGCTGATCTCGGTACGTCGCCGGACACCGCCGCCAGCGCAGTTAAAGTTTGTCCGCGACTTCGCTGCCTGCGGGAAGCCGATTATTGGGATCCGAACCGCCAATCACGCTTTTCTGTTGCGAAACAAGCAACCTCCGGAAGGGTTTGCGGATTGGCAGAGCGTCGATGCCGACCTGTTTGGCGGTAGTTACTCCAACCACTACAGTAACAAACTACGCACAACCGTCCGTTTGGTGGATGCGGGGCAAAAGCACCCGATCACCGAGGGTTTACCGGAGCAGTTATTCGTCTCTCAGGGCTCACTTTACGTCTGCGTTCCGCTGGCCGACCGCGCGGAACCGCTACTGTTGGGTCAGGTCGAGGGGCATCCCGCCGAGCCGATCGCTTGGACTTTTGCGCGTCCCGATGGTGGCTGGTCGTTTTATACATCGCTGGGCCATCCACAAGACTTTGAAGAATCGACGTTCGTCACGGTCCTGCAACGGGCGATCGACTGGACCGCGAATCAAACTGTCGCCCCATAGACTAGGATTTAGGATTGTCTGACCTGATCAATGACCGCGTCAATCTCGTGAATGAACCGGAGGCCGCCGACGAACGAACCGAGAATTGCTTGGTGCTGGTTTGTACATTTAACGAGCGTGGGAATCTGCCCTTGCTGCTGCCGCGGATTTTGGAATCGATGCCAGGCAGCGATGTCCTGGTCGTGGATGACTCCTCACCCGACGGAACCGCGCCCTGGGTGCGACAATTTCAAGCCTCTCACGCGGCGGTGAAATTGATCGTCCGCGAGAACGAACGCGGGCTTGGTGGCGCGATCAAGGAGGGGCTGCGGTACGCGATCGAACAGGACTACAATTTTGTGCTCAATCTGGATGGAGACTTAAGTCATCGCCCCGAGGATTTGCCGCGCCTGCTTCAGCGAGCAGTGGCCTCCGGCAGCGAGGTCGATGTGGTGGTCGGTTCGCGGTACACCGATGGCGGGCGGATCGAGGGCTGGCCGTTAAGGCGTCGGTTGATGAGCAGCACGGTGAATCGATTCGCAACGCGGATGCTGAGATTGCCAATTAGTGACTGCAGCGGCTCGCTGCGATGTTACCGCGTCAGTGCGCTCGCACGCGTAGATTTTTCGCAGTTGCACTTTGATGGCTATGCAATGCTGCAAGAATTACTGCTGCTGCTACATCGCGCGGGCAGCCGGTTGGCCGAAGTGCCGATCACCTTTACCGATCGCACCCAAGGAACCAGTAAGCTGACCGTGAAGGAAACCACGCGGAGCGTTCGGAATTTGTTGCAGTTGATGCTGCGCCGTTCAGCGAGCTGAAAACCGATCACGCGCCGCGACGTCGACACGCAGTGATACCTCCAACGAATTCCTGTCGGTTACCTTGGATCTTCCGATTCCTCGTGATCGGCCGCCGTAGCCGGTAAACCCGTGGCTTTTGCCAGCGTTGCTGTGCTCCGTCCCCAAACCGTCTCGTCAGCAACCCGCTGCATGCCGACATCCCGATACGCACGATTCGCCGGACTGTTCTCCCGGTCGACAGCCAAAATCAATTGCTGACATTGCCACTGCATGGCCAATTGGATTGCCTGGCGAACCAGCAACGCCCCCACGCCTTTGCCGCGATGTTGCGGTATCAACCCCATGTAGGTCAGCTCCAGCACACCGGCGTCTTGATGACGGGTCGTCAGCAAACAACCAATGTCCTTGGACAAATGGGTTAGGATCAGCCAAGCGGAAGGATCAAAGCCGGGGGCCGATTGGTACCCCGAAAAAATCTGCCTCGGAGAGCGAAAGCCAGACAGCTGCGGACAATCTAAAGTGGCTTCAAAGGAGCTTTGCACAACCGCCTGCATTCGTTCGCATTGACTAGGATCGTGAACATTGAAGATCTCCCAGGCAAACCCGGTCGGTAGCTCCCGAGCCCAACTATCTGCTTGTTCGATCTTCAGCGACAGATACTGCAACGTCGCGATCTGTTCATATCCGGCTGCAGCGAATGGTGGTGCCGTACCTCCCGTATCCCACGCCGCTTGCACAAACCCAACCCCTGCGGCACGCAATTGTTGATGGAGTGCTGTCGCAACCCCTTGCAGTAAACCCAGGTCAATCGCGTGCAACCCCAGTAGCATCGCAGCATCATCTGCAAAGCGAATCGCAATCGCGGCTGCGGCGGGGGAGCCATCTGGCTGGGTGATACACGAAGCAAACACCGCTTCTCGACCACGATGATTAATCGCATCGCTCAACTGAGTCAATGACAACTGCTGCCGCCCTAGAGGGAACGCAGAAACAGCAAAAACCGCGATTTGAGATAACTGATCGCTGTTAACAAATCGCGACTGCCTTCCCGGGGTATAGTTCATGTCGGCTACTTGACCGCTTTTCAAGGGTTAACGTCAGTTGACTCGGTGCTTCCGACCAAAGCATGGCACAATCTGTTCCGACTGTGCAAGTGATGACAGCCGAGAACCTAACCTAGCAGGCGCTCATGCCCGACGCCTCGCGCTCTGTTGATGATTCCTGCTGCGGCCGACCGGGGCAAGCACGGGGGAACGGACGGTTACGGATCACGCGTTGCTAAACGCT
>SLFV01000496.1 GCA_007124075.1 Roseimaritima sp. | reverse complement strand
GAACGACTCGGCGGATGTACTGGTCGGCAAAGATTTTGTTTTTCTTGACAAATTGAAAATCAGGGAGAGCATAGGCGTGCAAGGTTCCGTCGTCCCCACCACACCAAACCTGCTTCTGTTGATCGTCATAAACGATCACATTGATTTCAGCTTGATGGGTTGACTGTTGCCGGATTACCTCGCCGCTGTTGCGGTCCAGCAAGGTCAAGACACTAGCCTCGCCGCCGACGACGTACCCGAGATCCCCACAGATGGCAATCGCATAAAGCGCGTCGGTGCCTTGCCATAACAGATCCGAGTCTCGCAGAACACGCCCGGCCGCGTGATACCAAGCCGTGTCGCGATGGTGGCCCAGAGACTGGTTGGCGTCCGTGTAACGGGACAGCAACGCGGCAGCATCGCGCGGACGATTCTGCACGATTGCTTCGTGGGCGAGTGACATGTCTTCGGCGTATGATGCTTGTTCGTATTCAAACAGCAAGTCCGTGCTTGTCTGCAATGCCCCGGCCAGATCCGCGTTGCTCTGCTCAAGCCGATCATTCGTCGTCGACAACAAGCGGTTGAGCTGCGATAGCTGACGGTTTTTTTCTGTCGACACTCCCAATAAAATCCCTGCAGCGACGACGGAAATGGCCAGGACCGCCGTGGCTGTGGGGTGCAAGCGAATCCAGCGTGCGACTTTCTCTGCCTGCCCCGGCGAGCGGGCTTTGATCGGGCGACCGTCCAAAAATCGTTGCAAATCCGCCGCAAATTCGGCGGCGGAGGCATAACGATCCTGCGGGCGGCGAGCCATGGCACACAAGCAGATCGCTTCCAGGTCGTTGCTCAATCCGGTCCGTAACTTCTTCGGGGTAAGGTAATCGCCCTGGCTAATTTTCGGGAATAACTCCGCTAACTTCGCTGCCTGGAAAGGTAACTGCCCCGTCAGGAGTTCATACAGCACGATCCCCAACATGTACACGTCGCCCAATCGTGAGTAGGGTCGCAGAGAGCTTCCCAGCACCTCGGGCGGACTGTACTGGTAGGTCCCAACGAAGTCTCCTTGACTTTCGCCGACCGAATCCTGCCGAATGATCTTCGCCACACCGAAATCACTCAGGCGGGGGCGAAACCCTAGTGAATCGATCGGGGAGTTCGGGTCGAGCAAAATGTTGGACGGCTTGATGTCGCGATGCAGGACACTTTGGTCGTGAGCATGTTGAACCGCCAATGCAACGTGCATCACGATAGAAGCCGCAGTGCTTTCGGCACAGCCTTGCGGATGTCTGGCCAGCCACTTGTCCAGCGTTTCTCCCTGTATCAATTCACTGATTAAAACGGCACCGCTGGGACCGATCAGGCAATCGTACAAGGGGACAATATTGGGATGTCGCAGCCTGGCCGTTGCCGTTGCCTCGCGACGCAAACGCTGGTGGTCCCCCGTCACTTGGTCCACCGGTTCGTGCGGCACCTTCATCGCGACCAATCGCTGCAATTGACGATCGTATCCGGAAAAAACGCTGCCGAAACCTCCACGACCAAGGAACTCCATCCGCTCGAAACGCTGCTGTGCAATTGCGTCGCAGATCTCAGGATGGCTCGGCGACAGGGATGCTCCGTCTTTCTCAGACATCAAGTCCGCAGTTGTAATCGGGCCGGAGTCTGCCTTCGTTCTAAATGTCGGTGTGCTGGCGTCGTTGGGTGGCATGCGCAAAAAACTTCTATTGACGGTGTTCGACGTCCGGTAGTATACAGGCAGACATCCAGGTGGGGAACTTGGATACGGCAAGCAACGGCCAGAATTCGGACTTGTCCAGCAACAGGACGCTATCGCTCTCCGTACACAGGCGGCTTCCAGTCTGCGGGTAGTTTCCCTTGCGGACGAACGCCCACCGCGGATGCGGGAATCGAGGCCTCCTCCGCCGTCATTAGGGGTAGATCATCCGGCAAGTGACGGATGCGAATGCCACGAAACTGCACTTCCATTGGCGGCCCCACGTGGACTTGCATGCCCAGGCAGCCCTCCATTGAACGACCACTGGGATCCAAGTCGATAAAGTCAACCGTTTTGTGGTCGTTTATCCAGTGTTGGTGATGGTTGCCTCGCACCAAGACGCGAAATCGATGCCACTGTCCAGTCGGTGCGGGGGGCACATCGAAAGTTTCTACGACCCAGGCGTCACCAGTGGAGTCCATCACAACACGCTGGCCGGTGTGGGCCAGGATTCGACGCCCCCGTTCTTCGTACAACATTCCGTTGTACCGAGGATTATTGGGCACGACGTCACATTGGTAACCGGACATCGCATCCAACCCGATATCAGGGCGCATTTCGCTGCGATACTGTATGCCGCTGTTGCCACCCCCGGTGATTTTGACCTCCATTTCCAATTCAAAATTGCGAACGGTTGCAACCTTCCAGGATAGGAAACGGTTTCGGTCTAAACGCCCGTCGGTTTTCCCCGTAATTGCACCATCACGTACCGACCAGAATGCTCGATCACCCGTCCACTGATTCATGGACTTGCCGTCGAATAGACCGATCCAGCCGTCAGGACCGGGACGCATGGTCACGGTTGCCGCGATGTCGGGATCTGCGTCAACGGATGCCTGAAAGCGGCCATCTAGTGGTTCCAGCGGGCCGCCGTACTGCTGTACCAGGTTATCGGTACGCAGACGCATCGCTGCCAGCGTGTCGGCGTGCTCCGGCAGGGAGGCCAAGTTGACCAGTTCGTCGGGATCACGCTCCAAATCGTGCAAGAATTCGTAGTTGTCGTGATCGATGTAGCGAACGTATTTGAACCGCGCGTCGCGGACCCCCTCGAACGCGGGGATCCGACCGCGCACCGCAAAGTGCTCGTGGAAGGTCTCCAGACGCCAATCCTGGGGATGTTGTCCCGCGACCCATGCCCGCAGGCTGCGACCCTGATACTGTGCAGGAATGGTCACTCCGGCCCAGTCGGCAAACGTGCTGGGTAAATCCAGATTCAAGGCCAACGCTTCGGTTGATTGACCACGCGCGGACTCCTCCACTCGTGGATCGTGGATGATCAATGGCACTTTGATCGATTCTTCGAAATGCGACCACTTGCCGGCCAGGCCTCGATTTCCCATCAGGTAACCGTTATCTGCCGTATAAACGATGATCGTATTGTCCCTCTGTCCCGCCTCCTCCAACTGCTCAAGGAAACGTCCAATCGCGGCGTCGATTCCGCTGACCATGCGGTAGTAGGCCTGCATGTTCGCCTGATATTTTTCCTCCGTGTTCCAACGCCAGAAGTACCGTTGGCGAGTGATCGAGACCTTCAGAAAATCAGGCAATCCATCAAAAATCGACGGCGCAGATAACTTGGGCAGCGGCATCTGCACATCGTCAAATAGACCGTCCTGCGATTGCGGCCATGGAAAGTGACCGATACCGGGCCGGCGATCGCCGTCCTCGGCGTGACAAGCATTGAACCATAAATTTAACGCGAATGGTTGATCGCTGGGTTGTTGCTGCAGAAATTCGATTCCGCGGTCTACAATCAAATCGGTCTCGTGGCGTAAACTGCCGTCGGCCTGCGGTTTGAAGTACGGGTTGCGCTGGATCGACTCGAACACATCAAAATGGTCTTGGGGACGGTAGCCCCTGGGCATTTTTGCATGCCATTTTCCAAAAAAACCGGTTCGGTACCCATGGTCCCGCAACAAATCGGACCACAGCGATTGAACAGTTTCCGGACGCGCCAGTTCGCGATTCCCCGGTGTCCCGTAACTACGCCCCGTCAGACCGGTCAACACGCTGGTCCGGCTGACCCAGCAAATCGCTTGGCTGACGTACGCACGATCAAATCGTGTCCCCTGGGCTGCCAAACGATCGATGTTGGGTGTCTGGGCCAGGGAATTGCCGTAGCACCCCAGCACCGAACTGGTCTGG
>SLFV01000117.1 GCA_007124075.1 Roseimaritima sp. | reverse complement strand
TCCTGGTCACATTCGACTCGGAAAAGGGACGCGACATCTACTTGCCACATCCAGCTCACAAGGCTTTTGTAGAAACCCTGCGTCCTCACCTGGATCGCGTCTTGGTGGTTGATTACTGGGCCCAGTGATGCAAACGTGCCGCTTGCAGCGTGTTATGTAACAACATCGCAATCGTCAGCGGACCGACCCCTCCGGGGACCGGTGTCACGGCGGAGGCTACTTTGCTGGCTTCTTCAAAAGCGACGTCACCGACCAATCGCTCACCCGAGCGATTAATCCCCACGTCAATGACGACGGCCCCTGGTTTCAACCAATCCCCACGGATGAATTCGGGTTGACCACACGCAGCGATCACGATGTCGGCTTGCCGCACCGTCGCAGGAAGGTCCGCGGTCTGACTGTGCGCCAGCGTGACGGTTGCGTTGGCGTATTCGGCACCGCAGGGGCCATCTTTCGCCGCCAGCAACATCGCCATCGGTTTGCCAACAATGTCGCTGCGTCCCACGACGACGACCTGGCGTCCCTGAACGCTCACGCTGTACCGCCGCAATAACTGAATAATTCCGGCAGGCGTGCAGGGCAGGAATCGAGGTCGTCCCTGCATCAACAATCCGACATTAGCGGGACTGAAGCAGTCAACATCCTTCAATGGATCAACCGCGTCCAAAATCGGTCGCGGATCGACGCCTGTGGGAAGGGGCAGTTGAACCAGGATCCCATGCACCGCTGCGTCCGCGTTAAGCTGGTGAATCTGTTCCACCAAGACGGATTGCTGGACGACGGCAGGCAACCGCAAAACGCGGCCAGCAATCCCCGCCTTTGCACAGGCCTTTTCTTTGTTGCGAACATAGACGGAACTGGCTGGATCTTCGCCAACCAGGATGGCAACCAGCGTGGGCTGAACCCCGTACGCTTCCCGAAACGCGACGACCTTGTGTCGAACGTTTTCTCGTAGCTCCGCAGCGGTCTTTCTGCCATCCAATATTTCTGCTGTCATAACTCCGTCCGATCCAGGGCCACCGGTATCCGCAAAACCCCGACACCAACGCGGTTTACTTCTCCGCAATCGTGATCGACTCGATCACATCTCCCTGCTGGATACTGTCGACAACCTCCTGCCCTTCAACAACGCGTCCAAAAACACTGTGTTTGTTGTCCAGCCAAGGGGTCGCCACATGGGTTATGAAAAACTGTGAGCCATTGGTGTTCGGGCCTGCATTGGCCATCGATAGGATCCCGGGCCCGTCATGCTTCAAGTCAGGATGGAACTCGTCCGCAAACTGATATCCAGGTCCCCCGCTTCCATTCCCCTTGGGGCATCCCCCCTGGATCATGAAGTCTGCAATCACCCGATGAAATTTTAAGCCGTCATAAAACTTTTTTTTCACCAGCTCGACAAAGTTGGCAACGGTTTTCGGAGTCATTTCATCGTGCAATTCAACGCGAATGGTGCCGCGACTGGTGGTAAAGGTAGCGATAGACATGAAGACAAAACTTTCCAGTGGTAATGAGGTTCTATTCGTGCGGACAGCCAAGACAACATTCAGGGGACTGTGATTGATAGGCCCCGGCGATGCTGTGACAAGGTCACAGTATGAAACCCAGGCGTGGATCTGCCAAGGATCGTGATTCCGGCTAAGCAAAGATTTATGGATCCTCCAGCGGACGGATACGGAGAAGCCTGCTGACGCCATGCCTCCCGCGACCTCGGATCTGGGCGTCGCGTTCCCTGCCGCAGGAGGATACTGAACTATTTGCCGCGCCGTTTACGTCGCATCGCCTTCTCTCGTAGTTTCCGCTGCTTTGCTTTTTCTGCCGGCGTCAAGCGTCTTCCCGATGTCTTTTTGACTTTCAGGCCACCCGTCGGATCGCCCATCATCCCACCTTGCTGAATCTGACGCATCATCTGCATGCGTTCGGCGACGCTACCGCCGGCCATCATT
This sequence comes from Roseimaritima sp., assembly GCA_007124075.1. Taxonomy (GTDB): domain Bacteria; phylum Planctomycetota; class Planctomycetia; order Pirellulales; family Pirellulaceae; genus Roseimaritima. The sequence goes on along the minus strand of SLFV01000117.1, from coordinate 1,967 downwards.
CTCATGATCGGCTTCATCTGCTCAAATTGCTTGACCAGTTGATTAACCATTGGAGCCTGGACGCCGGCACCCTTGGCGATTCGATGACGGCGGCTAGCGTCGATCAGCTTGGGGTTGCGTCGTTCGGCTTTGGTCATGCTGTTAATCAGGCCAATCGTTTGCTTGACTCCCCCAGCGACCTCTTCGTTCTCCATCATTTGCCGCATCTGTCCCATCCCGGGAATCAGCGACATCATTTTCCCCATCAGCCCGGGCTGCGCCATTTTTTCTAACAGCTTGCGAAAATCCTCCAGCGTTAATTCACCTGAAGCCATCTTTTCTTCAAGCTGGACACGTTCGTCCTCGTCAACAATACGGTGGGCTTCGCGGGCCGCAGCGACAATGTCCCCCATCTCCAGGATCCGGCTGGCCATCCCCTCGGGACGGAAAGGTTCTAACGCGTCAAAACGTTCCCCGGTACCGATAAACTTGATTGGTACCCCCGTCACATGTTTGACCGACAGCAACGCTCCACCACGGGCGTCACCGTCCAATTTGGTCATGATCACGCCGTCCAATTCCAGTTCCGTGTTGAACGCACCGGCACTGTTGACCGCATCCTGACCGGTCATGCCGTCGACGACCAAGTAAACCTGATCAGGATTCAATTTGGTATCGATCCTAGCCAGTTCGGCCATCAATTCCTGATCGATGGCCAGACGACCGGCAGTGTCCAAAATGACAACCCGAGCGCCTGCCTGGGTGGCTTGCCGCAAACCTTCCTGGCAAACCTTGACTGGATCTTTCTCCTCCGGATTGCTGTAGACCGGTACGTCTAGTTGACGGCCGATGACATGCAATTGCTCAATCGCCGCCGGACGCTGCAAATCAGCGGCGACTAACAGGGGCGCAATCTTCTCCTCCAGTAGCAACTGAGCCAGTTTGCCGCAGGTTGTCGTCTTCCCCGAACCTTGCAGGCCACACAGCATGATCACCGTGCAGCGTTCCTTTTTTAAGTGCAGCGAACTGTCAACGGGCCCTAGGATCGCAACCAGTTCCTCGTAAACAATCCGCACCAATTCCTCGTGCGGTCGCAGACTCAGCAACACGCGTTGCCCTAATGCCCGCTCGGTGACGTGCTGCATGAAGCTTTCAACGACCGAGTAGCTGACGTCGGCTTCCAGCAACGCTTGTTCGACCGTCTGCAACCCGTCTCGCATGTTGCTTTCAGTCAACTTGCCACGGCCACGCAGGCTCTTGAACGCGGATTGCAAGCCGGTGGAAAGCGATTCAAACATTCAATTTTGCCCTTAAAAAATACGCCACCGAAGACCAAAATTGGAACAGTCCGGGGAACAGCAAGCCAAGAGTGTAGTTGATCGGCTTTGGCGTTGTAAATGGTTAGCACGCGTATGGATTGATGTTAAACTAAATCATTCCAGTGACAGATCGCGCGTGACGCTCACGTCACGATTGCCGCGCTCTTATCGGTCCGCGTTATTCCTTCCACAGTCCTATCTAAACTCGCTTGACTGCTTTTTCTATGAACTGCCCACGCCTTCCTGTCAGTTCAGCCGTAGCGTCGCGATTTGCCGTCGCGTTGGCTTTCGGCTTGTATGCCTGCTCCATGGACGCGATGGCGGCGGAGCGACAGGCGCCAACACCCAGTGGGCGACCGACTGCGGAGGACGATGAAGCCATCGCCATCAGTACCCCGCCCAGAACGCCCGTCAGCTTCTCGCATGATGTGATGTCAGTTCTGTCCAAAGCAGGGTGTAATGCCGGGACTTGCCACGGAAACGTCAATGGCAAGGGTGGTTTTTTTCTGTCGCTGCGGGGACAGGATCCCGAATTTGATTACCAGCAAATCGTTCAGGTCGCCGATGGGCGACGCGTGAATCCGATCCAGCCGCAAGAAAGCTTGATTTTGCTCAAGGCAATCGCCGCGGTCGCACACCAAGGCGGCAAACGGTTTGCCGTTGGCGACC
>SLFV01000121.1 GCA_007124075.1 Roseimaritima sp. | reverse complement strand
TTGAGACGGAGACCTTCTACTTGAGTGGAGGAGTTGCAGTGTTAGCGCCAACGGCACGCAGTACAACACTAGATTTTTTTCAAGCGAATAACACGACGTTTCGCGGCCAGGACAAGTTGACCAATGAGGCGGTTAAACTCGTTCCTTTCCTCGCCTGGTCGCGTGCACTGTCCACAGATGTCTACACTTTGGGCTTCGCCCAACTTGATGTGGCGGCCAATAAGAATCGCGCGCGAACGATTAACATTCCAGATAATCTTGTCGATTCTGCGAGTCTCAGACCAGCCACAATGCTACGCCTCAACTACGCTGTCGGTGCATGGCTTTTGGAAGGCCATAGCTTTCATGGGACGCCGTACAAGTTAGCCCTTCAGGCGGAACTTCACTACTCAGGAACGATCGGACGCCGGGACTCCGCAACGGTAGGACAAGATGGCGTGAACATCGACTCAACGACCTTCTCGGAATCTTCTCTAGACATGGTTAACGCTACGATTGGAATTCCCCTGCTTCTCGGAAACTACCAGATTTACAATGCCTTTACTGCTCCGCTACGTGGAGGGCAGAATCGAGTCTTTGACTTTGAGTACTTATTCGCGCTCCAACGTAATTTCTAGGGTGCTCAACATCAGGGTTCGGTGCTTTCCATGCGTCGACTCTCGCGTTCACGACAACGCGGGAGTCGACTCATTAGAAGTTTCGGAAAAGTCCAACAAGCAACTCCCACTAGCCTAGCTGGACAGCGTTACTTTGGAGCGGTTTTATTATAATTCGCAGGAAATTTTTACGCATCAGCCGTTTTGACATTAGCCACGGTTCCGATCGTGAAAACCGCGACTAACGCCGTGCGGCTAATCCAAAGTGACGCTGTCCAGCTAATTACTAAAAAACGACGATTCGCGGCACGCTTTTGTCCCCGTGCTCGGTGAGCTTTCGCAATGCTAGTTGACGGCCTACGAGCCTATGATGCAACGAGCGACCACCGGCGCAGGAATGTAACTCGCTGTGGTTACAAACTTCCCAGACTCCGCTACGTTAGCTGCGGAGTCTATCTACCCATTGGGGTCAAGCATGTCGACATCCAATTCAACTGGAAGAGCTTCAACGAAGGTCAATCGCCCCCTCGTTGAGGACGCTTCGAACTGTACTGGGAGGCATCTCGCGCGATTCCGCTCTACTTTCAGGATAATACCCCCAAAGCTTCGGGCGAAGCGATCCGGGAATCCAGCAGTGTTGTTTGAATGTGCGAGCGATGACGAAGCGGAACGCTTGGTTGCTGGATTACTTTGCGATTTTCCGGTGGACCTGCCAATTTTTCTGGAGTTGGATATTCTGCGCGCAGGTGCAGTTCCAGAAATTTGCAAGTTGTTGCTCGATTCGGGCGGCTATGCTGACGCAACCTCGTCGCGACACGCCAGTGCCATGTCCGTGGTTGCAATCCTGATGCGTGACGGTTGGCGGAGTGAACGCTCGCAGAAGCTGATCGCTGCTATCGCGAAAATACATCGTTTGCAAGGTGTTCCCGACGAATACCTACTGTATGCGATTGCGATCCTACTGGCCGCGCCGATCCGTTGGTGCCGAAGGCTGGGCTGGCGTCCGCTGACCACTGCCGAGGAGCAAGCGTTGGGGCGTTTTTGGACGTCGGTAGCTGAGCAGATGGGTCTGCAAAAGGTACCACAAACGACGCGGCAGTGGCTGGCCTGGGAATCCAGCTACCAAGCGAACTGGAACGGGAACGACGCCACAGTAAGACAGATGACCGCAATTGCTGTCAAAATTTTCACTCAGCGATTCCCCCGTGGTACCGGCTGGGTTGCCAGGGTTTTGGTGACTTCGCTGCTTGACGACCCCTTGTTACGAACTCTCGGATTCCAGCGACCTTCCGCGTTTATCCGAAAGCCCGTACTTTGGGCGCTTCAATTCAGACGGCATTTTCAACGGCACACCCCCTGGTTTCGTCGCACGGGAAGTCGAATCGTCCCCAAGCTCACGTGCCCGTTTGCTCCTCACCGCAAATATTGATACCGAGCAACGTGGGTGTACTTCGAGGGGAGAGTTCAGACAGTTATGTTCCCCACGATGCTTAGGCGAGCGGCAAATAGCAATTTACCTGCCCTCTCCTAGGAACCGTTCGGAAATAACTTCGCAGTACTACTATCCCTCACTTGGTCTCTCCCATGCGATTTCCGCTGCGCGGAGCATGGGAGAGAAACAGAATGCCGAAGTTATTTCCGAACGGTTCCCTAGCCTCTCCCAGCTATTCCTGCTGCGCAGGGCTGGGCGAGGTAGAATTGAATCTGCCGCTCGCCTTATTCGACCCGGGCCAGAGGCAACGAGACTAACTCAAACAGGTCCAACGGCGTAGCGGTGGGACGCTGGCTACCTGCCGACAGTGCCAATACCAACGATTCAACGAACGAGACCAACTTGTCGACATCAACCACGCCGTTGGGAGAATCCGACTCGGTATCCGCCTTGCCCGCAATGCCTTGCTTCACCGCGTAGGTGAACAGTCCATTCTGCAAACGGGGGTCCTCTAGGGCATCTTTTTCCCCCGTGGTCGCGGCAAACACCAGACCTAGACTCCGCTGCGGATCACGGATGCTGCTTTTGGCATCGACGGCGGCGCCGCTTCGACATGTGTCAATTAAATAAATGACGCGAACGTTTTCGGTGCCAGCTTGACGGAGCAACCGCCACGAAATGCCGTGTTCACGAATCGATTGCTCGTCGCCAGCAGCGGCCGCCGGGGGTACATAATAGAACTCGCCGTCAATGGTTGTTCCATGGCCTGCTAGGTGAATGACAAGTAATTGCTCCGAATCCTGATTCGCTTCCGCAGCACGGTTGACCTTGTCGATCGCAGCTTGCACTGTCGTGGGATTGATTTCTTGGTCCTTTAGTTGGACCACGTGCTGCAGGCGATATTCAGCCCGTCGCTGTTGTTCTGTTCTCCGCAGTTGTTCCAGTAAATCGGTGGCGTCTTTCACCGGAAATTCCAGCTTGCCAAAACCTCCGCGAGAACCAGAGGGCAAATGAGGGTAGTCAGACGAAGCGATCGTTAGCAATGTCATCGGACGCAAGCGACGTTCGCTAGACACGCCTCGGACATGAACGCGATCACTGCCGTAAAAACTCGCTAATGCCCCCTCTTGCTCGCTTACGTTAACCTCGATGCGATTTAAATCATCGACAATTCTACCCCGCCATGACAAATTCCAACCCTGATCCGGACGCCTGCGGACGGTGGGAGCTCCCAAGCGGACTCCATTGATTGCCGCCGAAATCCGATACCTCCGTAAATCGGGATCGGGAACCTTGACCGATGCTTGGATTTCGATTTCTGCATCGGCAGCAAACTGATCGACCGCAGTTGGTGAAAGAATCTGAACCTCGGGAACTTGGCGAGCGATCGCTTCCGCACTCGCAGGCCCTGCGGCCTTGCCGATCCGTTGCAGGGCCTGTTCGATTTCGACGCCTTCCATGAGTTGCTGCAAGACGTCCGGCCGCTCAAATTCCTTTTGAGCTGCGTCGGCAGTCAGCAACCGCGGCGGACGATCTTGCCCCTGATTAATTTGCCAACCCAGCAACTTTCCCCCTTCAGCCGCAGAAGCGTTGAAGTAACCCGACGGATGCCATACGACCCAATTACTGTCGCTGGCCACAAATGCGGTCAGCAACGGCTCCCAGGCAGGTCGAATAACACGTTGATTTGCAACCCCTCGATCTTCCCAGACGACAAGCGACTCACTGAGCAAAGAGTACCTGGCGAGGGCTTCTTGCACCGCCGCAGCTCCGTGGTCTGAAGTACGCCGAACCACCGGAACTTGGTCATCGGGTGAGAAATAACCCATCACCTCAGTAATCACACTGCCCTGCCTCAGCCCGCGCGCCGCGGCGATCCCACC
>SLFV01000033.1 GCA_007124075.1 Roseimaritima sp. | reverse complement strand
TCATTGTTGACGTAAACATTTATTACAAAGGCCTACGGATGGAAAATGCGAGGATTGCCGATGTCTTTGACGAACTGGCTCAACTGCTGGAATTTACCGGGGAGAATCCGTTTCGCATTCGCGCCTATCGCAACGGGGCCAAGGCGATTCGGGAACTGAACCGGTCGGTTGCGGAAATCTTAGCCGATCCCGACCACGATCTTGCCGACGTCCCCGGTATCGGTAAAACCTTGGCGGAGAAGTCCGCCACATTGATCGAAACGGGAACGCTGCCACAACTACAAAAATTGCAGGAACAAATTCCAGCAACCGTGATTCAATTTGCACGCATCCCCGGCATGGGTGCAAAGAAGGCAGCCCGCCTACATGATGAACTGGGGCTGGAAACGCTAGACCAGTTACGCGACGCCTGCACAGCCCAGCAGGTGCGAAAGCTGAAAGGGTTTGGTGCCAAGATGGAACAGGCTATCTTGGAAGGCTTGGAAATTGTCCAGGCGGCTAACGAACGCTTGCGTTGGATCGACGCCGACGCGATTGTCCAAGCGATTCTGGGTTACCTAAAGGCGTGTCCTGCGATTGTCAAAATTGAAGCGGCGGGAAGTTATCGACGTGGGAAAGAAACCATCGGCGATGTCGACCTGCTGGCCGTTGCGACCGATCGCGACGCCGCGATGGATTACTTCGAGGCTTTTTCGGACCGCTCGTTGACGATCGCGCGCGGTCAGACCAAGGTGTCGATCCGTGTGGGGCAAGCCTTTCAGGTGGATTTGCGGTTGGTCGACAGCGATCAGTTCGGGGCCGCCTTGCAGTATTTTACGGGTTCCAAGGAGCATAACGTCCGGTTGCGTGGTCTCGCAAAGAGACGAGGCCTGAAGATCAACGAGTACGGTGTATTTCGCGACGACCACGCACAACCCATCGCAAGCGAAAACGAAGCGGATGTGTACCAAGCGTTGGGTCTGCCTTGTTTTCCGCCCGAGATTCGCGAAGATCGGTTTGAATTTGATTGGGCGGCACAGTCCTCGCCACCTCGGTTGATCACTTTGCAGGATATCCGAGGTGATTTGCACATGCATACTAGTGCCACCGATGGTCAAGCAACCTTGCGGCAAATGGCCGATGCGGCGATGGATGTAGGTTTGGAATACATCGCCATCACGGACCATTCCAAACGCGTCTCCATGGCTGGCGGATTGGACAAGTCACGATTGCTGGAACAATGGGAGCAGATCGACGAACTGCGGTCGCAATACGAAGGGCGGCTAACCATTCTGAAAGGCGTTGAATGCGACATTTTAGAAGACGGAACCATGGACTTGCCCGACGAGGTCCTGGCTCAAGGTGACTGGATCATCGCCAGTATTCATTATGGGCAAAAGCAACCGCGGGCCCAAATCACCCAGCGGATTCTTAACGCGTTGGAAAACCCGCATGTTGATGTAATCGCGCATCCCACGGGACGACTGATCAATCGACGCCCGCCGTATGATGTCGATATGGATGCGGTCATTGAAACGGCCGCCGCGCATCGTAAGTGTTTGGAATTAAATGCTAACCCAGCTCGCTTAGATTTAAACGACGTTCATTTGATGCTGGCTAAGCGGCACGGAGTTCCGATTGTTATCAGCACCGATGCCCATTCAATCGACGGCTTGGGGCTTATGCGGCACGGCGTTCGGCAAGCACAGCGGGCGGGATTGACGGCGGATGACGTCGCCAACACCAGGGCATGGGTGGTCGCGGACCCGCTGAGGGGTAGGTCGCAGGATGGGTCCGTATCGTCTTCCTTTGCACACCCACCCATCATCAAGCGACTTTGACAGGCCGATTTTTCCAGACAGCGGACTTTACCACTCGCTCCCAAATTCCAGAGTCGTTAGCTGTGGCTTTCAGTTTGGAACTTGCGTGTCGTTCCGGCGTTCATATATTACTTTGAATTTGCTTTGTCTGTTCGATACTGGATAAAGTGATCCTTCAATGCTTCATCTCCATTGCTCCCGGCTCGATCGCTTCATTTCACCCTTGAAGGAATTGCGGCGGGCTTCTCTCGGTAGCTGCTTCGCACTTTACAATTCCTAATTTCAGGAGCCTTTGCCAATGGAGGATAGGGGACTTGAACCCCTGACCTCTTGCATGCCATGCAAGCGCTCTCCCAACTGAGCTAATCCCCCTCCGGAATTAGCCCGTATTATTGTCACTCCGCAGCGGTCGTCAACGGGTCTTGCTGAACTGCTGGGCACAGTGTCAAAATTTTCCTGAATTCGGTCACATCTACTTCCTTTGCTGCGGATCATGTCGAAGCGATGAGGACAAACAGGTTTAGGTTTTGCGGCTGCGGAGGCCAATCCGCCGATGACTAACGTTAAGACTCCCTGCGAACCGAATCTCGCGCAATCTGCCAGATGGCGCGGTTGGTTGTGGCGAATCACACAAATCCTGGTCCCCACATCGATTATTGCGTTTTTGCTATGGCGATTGCCCCCTGAACAGTGGGAGTTGCTGCGTTCGCAACCGAAGAATTATTGGCTCCTGTTGGCGGCGCTAGTGGTGGCTTTGGCAGCGTTGGCGGTGTCGTTTATCCGTTGGTCGTTGCTGGCCAACGTCCAAGGGATTCGCCTGACGATCACGGAAGCGTTTCGCTTGGGTGCGATTGGATTTCTGTTTGGATTCATCGCTCCCGGCAGTGTCGGAGGTGACTTGATCAAAGCGATTTTCCTTGCCAAGCGAGCGCCGGGCCGGCGTGTCGAAGCGGTTGTTTCTGTGGTCATGGATCGCGGTTGTGGTTTATTAGGACTATTGCTACTGGGGTGTGTCGCCCTGGGGTTTGTTGCCCGCGATGGCGGTGTCGATGCGGAATCAGCCAAACTGCTGCAGGTCGCTCGCGGTGCAAACCTGCTGCTGTTGGTCGGTATCGTTTCGGTCGTTGTGCTGCTGTGGGGGGGACGCCCAGTGGATCGCGGCTTGATGTGGCTGGGATCGTGGCCGGGTGTTGGTAGGGTGATCAGACGATTTGCAGAACCGCTACGGGCATTTCAGTCACACCGCGGAGGCTTCCTGATTGCGGTCCTGTTAAGCGTGATCGTTCAGGCCGGGTTTGCCGTTAGCGTGTTTTTGATTTGCCTGGGGATGTATGGCATTACCAATGAATCACCGGGATTGGGGGAACACTTTGTCATCGTGCCGCTGGGAATGCTGGTTTCCACTCTACCGATCGCACCAGCGGGATTAGGGCTGTTTGAAGCCGCGATTGAGTGGGGTTACCATGTCGTCCCTCAACAACAGCCAACCGCTTCGGGGACCTTGGTGGCTTTGGTGTTTGAAGTGGTCAAGGTTTGCCTAGCGGGGCTAGGGATGCTGTTCTACTGGACGGCACCCGCGGATTTGAGAGAAACTTTGGTGGAAGCCGAAACCTCAGAAGACCGGAAAGAATCACCCCTCCTGTTGCAACAGGCTGCTATGGCTCCAGCACAAAATCGATGACGTTCTGTCCTTCGCCAACATCCGCGGTTAGTTTCGATTGCGTGTCACTGCTAAATCGAAGCGGAAGAAGCGATTCAACCGGCTCTTCCGGCCCTACGTCCTTGACCGCGCTGATCATCACTCGGTACTGTCCCACCGGGATTCGCTTTCCCGTTTCGTCGGTTTCCGCTGCGTAGCGACCGTCGGCCTGGACTTCGGCATGGGCATACACGCCAGCGGCTGATTGGGGAACGAACATGATCGTTCCGCTGGTCAGCGGTGATCCGTTGAACGTTACCTGCCCCGTCACTTCGCCCGCAGGCGGCCCGCCACAGCCAATGGAAAAAAAGGCCAGCAGGAACAGAGGGCAAAAAATTTTTGGACTGGTCATGAAATGGTTTTTGTCGGATAGATGTTGAGTGACGTGGAGTGAAAAAGGGGACTTCCCTCCTTCGTCCTTTTGGTTTTCCATGTCTCAGCTAGGCATTTCAAGCGGCATATCCCTTCTTCAACGGGCGGCTAAAGCTGGTCCACCAGGTTGACTTCACCATTCATCCTGGTTGCCATCGCCTTGAGCACTTCTAAATTCAATGACTCCGAAAAAAACCTAACGCTGCCATCGCACGATACGAACATCGCGCCACCTGGATGGTGGCTGGTAAACGGAGTCATGTTGGTCAGAAAGGTACCGCGGTAATTGATCGGCCACTGGACGGTCTTGTGATCAATCGTCAAATACTCGCCATTCCGGTAATCATAGAAACCCCAGGTCCATGGTTTCAGTCCGCCAAACCCACCAATCATGGACGATGTCCAACCGAGTGACCGAGAGGTTTCTCCCAGCAAAATCGTATTGCTGGTACCGTCTTTGATGTCCGTCAGACGCGTTCGGCTGCCGGGAAAGATTACCCCCGAGCGACTGTAGACCCGGGATGTATTAGTCCCGCTAACCAGATCCACATCGAAGGAGCCCGAATTGCCACGATAATGTAACGATCCTTGCGTATTGGCGAAGGGAAAGTTAGCCGAAACGGGGTGATCCGACGCGACGTTGCCCAGTGGCGACGATGGACAAACCGCCGTGTTCACTGACCCAAACAAAGGGTTTTCCATATCGTGGCTGCGGTAGGGAGTTCGTCGAACGGCATAATCAGGGAACAACGCCTCCATCTGATCCCATCTCGAACCTTCCTCGAAAAAGGGAAATAGTCGAGGCAGCCAGCCCATCGGATAGAAAACCGCGCCGGGAAACGATCCAGGAACTAAGGTATTGTGAACATCATGGTAGTTGTGAAACGCCAGCCCGAACTGTTTTAGGTTGTTGCTGCACTGCATTCGGCGAGCGGCTTCACGCGCCGCCTGTACCGCTGGCAACAACAATCCAACCAGAACGCCGATAATGGCAATAACAACCAGCAGTTCGACCAGCGTAAATCCACGGCGGTGGCCGCCCCGGGACGGCTCCGGGCTGCATTGACCGAAGATCAGCAAATTGGTGGGATGCGTAATCACGACGCTCTACTTTCAATAAAAAGAAAAAAACAATCCAACGGGAGACGATCCTCACGAGGTGCATTCCCTCGCTGCCCCCTGCGACGGGCGTTGCTACACACGCTGCGGCAATCATTTGCGATGGCAAGAAACGAGCCAATGAAGAAAATTACGCATCGTTTGATTGTGACTAACGATTTTTGGATGAATCGGCTTCCTTAAATTAGAAGCTTGGAGAGAATCCTTACCCATTGCTGCTAACAGGAATTTTGCTGCGGTCGTTCTTTCGATTCGGTCGGCCTGATCCCGTGCCATATTTTTGTGCACACGCTCACTTCCATGTCTACTGACGAAGCAGATGGCAGGTTGTTAACCACTCCTGCTTTGGAGGGGGGGGCTTCGTTCAGGTCAGTCGACCTGGCGCGCCAAGCAAGGGTCACAACAGAACGCACTTACGGAGTCCCTGACTCCGGGGCGAAGTCTCCGCCAAACTAGAGGATGGGCGGTGGAGGTGGTATCACGACGAGGGGGGCACCATAAACGATTCGCCGAAGGATGAATTGCGGAAAGCATCATGTATTGCTCCCCTGCCAGCTCGTCTGGGAGGACGATGGTGCCTAGCTTGCGAGCCTTCGCATCGTGCGGGAAACAACTGTCCCTTCGAACCGTCTCTCCCGGCCTCGCGAATCGGGGCCGGGAGAGATCGAGAGAGAAGCAGGCCCGCAACGACGGCAGGCCGGAGTCGGTGTAATCGGCACTTCGTCAAAGATGGCGTACGTGACGAGGTTTATTCCGAATCTCACCCCAGCGAAGCTTCTGCTGTCGGCATTTGTGCCGAGGACTTGGCGCTCAAGGTACCTCATCCGAACCTATGATTGAGGGTACTAACCAGACGTAGATTCAGCCTCTCCTTCGGCGTATTCAGGGGAGTCATAATCGGTAGGCTCCGCAATGCTTTCTGGTGGGGCGGGTGTGCCACCCGGTCCACAGCCGCTCACGCCAGCAAGCCCTAATGCGAAACTGATCCACAATACGGTAAGTAAACGCACGGAATGGCTTATCTTCATAATGCCTCCTTCGGGATGTCAATAAAATTGAGAAACGACACGAATCAATCGTCACGGTCAACGAACAAGATAAACGTTGGCTTCTGCAACGCTTTCGGTGCGCATCAGAACACCTGCGTTCCGGAGAACGAGTGGAGCGTCAACGTGAAAAGTCAGAGACAAGGGGGCAGGAGTTAATTTTGCGAAGCACCCGAGGGGGCGTCCTGGCAATTGACTCCTGTCCCCTTAAAAACTGGTAAGTTTAATCTTGACGATCCACTCCACTAGTTTGGCAATTGAACTACCTCGCCGTCTTTCGTGCCACCGAGGAATTTCCAAACGAACCAATCTACCGTTTCGCTAACGAACTGAGTCGAAGCGTCAGCCATGGTTACTTGAACGCCACCCGGGTGCAGGCTTCTAGCCGCATGCATGAGATCTCCTGTGTTGTTCATGCAATCGTTGAGCCGCGAATTTGGTGTCATTAGCGAGGTAAACGCGAACTCCTGAGGATTGTATCCACGGAACCACGAAGTTCCACGCGCGCGGTCATTGGCTCCACCAAGCCAATTGTTCGCTCCCTCGCACCCGTTTAGCTCTGGAGTTACATTGTCGGGATTACCCACTGCGTCACGCGCATTGACTTGCCTTGCAGGGAATCCGATCAAGCCCTCAGCAAGCAGCAAAGTATTGGAGGTTCCGTCCAGAAAGTCACGCAAACCGGGCGTCCCATTATTACGCTGTCTAGGGTTGTTACAATTGCTGCGGGCTTCGACCAACCAGCCACGCACCGCACCTAAATTCGTATTTACTCGAAGTTGGTTGTCGTGCCCCACACTGCCGTGGTAATTGTTTGTACCCGGAGCATAGGTGCCGTGCGGCGCAGGTCCAGTGCGACGGACACCAGACACATCAACCCACGGCAAGTTTCCACTCCCGGGATCCGACGGACAGCGAAATGCCGGTATTGCCAAATTCCTGATCGTAGGATTGGGGGCCGCGTTCCAGCCAGGATAGCCCTCGAAGTTGATCTGGTCATACAGCGGTTGCTGCTCAATCTGCGGTAAAATTCGTGCTGGCCAACCGATGTTACTGGTGACCCAAGTATCTGTTCCACAGTTTTGATCGCGTACCCGGGCAGGGGGCAAGCGGTTAAAAATGTCGTGATAGTTGTGCAATGCCAATCCAAGTTGTTTCAGGTTGTTGCCGCAAGACATGCGGCGTGCGGCTTCCCGGGCCGCCTGCACGGCAGGCAACAGCAGACCTACCAATACCCCAATGATGGCAATCACCACCAACAATTCAACAAGCGTGAACCCTTTCTTCCGATTCATGACGATACCTCATGCGTTAATTTCGAGAATAGCAGAATAGCGTGCGGCTGACCGGATCTGGTTTTCAATGAAAACCTTGATAAAAGCGTCGTGTCACGACCACGAAATTTACCCTAGGGTAGATTTAAGGGGTTGTCAACTCCCTTTCAGTTATTTCCGCGTTATGGTGGCATGGAATAGGAATGGCAGGAGTGGCGCGATTGGTTCGGCATCAATCGACGGTTGCGTCAAAATTCAGACGATCAATTACCGTTCAAGTGATTTGTATCTCTCGGCCCGCGCCGCGGGAAATGCAGGTGAGATATCGAAAGAGGGCGGGGCAGGGCTAGACCGTAGGTCAGTTTCTGATCCCCCCGATCCCAAATCGACATCCAACGGGTGTTGGATTAGACTTTCGGAAATGTCAACCACGGATTCAACTGTCGATCCCCCGCCCTCCCGGATGGAGGTGCTTGGGGTCTGCAAAAGCTTTTCCGGCGTCCTGGCGCTGCGGGAAGTTTCGCTGCGGGTTGCGGTTGGGGAAGTTTTGGCGGTCATCGGCGAAAATGGTGCGGGAAAAAGCACTTTGATGAAAATCATGGCCGGCATCGAGACGCCGGACGCTGGTGAATTGAGTCTGGATGGCCAAGCAGTCTCATTCGGCAAGCCAGCCGATGCAATTGCGGCGGGAGTCGCCCTGATCCATCAGGAGTTAAACTTGGTCGACACGTTAACGGTTGCTGGAAACATCTTTCTTGGTCGCGAACCGCACCGGTATGGTTGGTTGTCGCAGCGGCAACTGAATCAACAGGCGCGGCGGTACCTCCAGCAGGTTGGGTTGACGATCGAACCGACAACCCCCTTGCGCGAGCTTTCCCTGGCGGGTCAACAGTTGGTAGAGATCGCCAAAGCGCTATCCGCCAACGCTCGGCTGGTCATTATGGACGAACCCACCAGCAGCCTTTCAGCCCGTGAGACCGAGCGGTTGTTCGAGGTGGTGCGGCAGTTGCGAGGAGAGGGCGTTAGCTTGGTCTATATTTCCCATCGATTGGGCGAGATCCAGCAATTGGCTGACCGTGTTGAAGTGCTGCGAGATGGTCGTAACGTCGGCGGGCTGGAGCGTTCGGAGATTACTCACGAGACGATGGTATCGCGCATGATCGGCCGCGAGCTGAGCCAGTTTTTTCCGCATCAGTCGCATCGACTGGGTGACGTCAGGCTTGCGGTAAACAACTTGGTCTCGCCACACGCACCCGACCAGTCCCTCAGTTTGCAGGTTCGTGGGGGTGAGGTTGTGGCCTTGGCCGGGCTGGTTGGGTCTGGCAGAACCGAATTGGTGGAAACGGTTTTTGGTGTTCGAAAATCGTTATCCGGTGAAGTGCTGATTGACGGGCAACCCCTGCGGCGGGGCCAGGTTAGCTACAACTTGCGTCGCGGAGTTGGCTTAGTGAGCGAGGACCGTAAGGCCAGCGGTTTGCTGCTGGAATTTTCCGTCCGGCACAACGTTACCTTGGCGGCTTTGCGCAATGCGCCATGGTCACCCTGGATCGACCGTCACTGGGAAGCCCGAGTGACTGCGGAAATGATTCAGCGTCTAAACATTCGTGCCGCAACGCAATCCACTGCTGTAACGACGCTGTCTGGTGGCAACCAGCAAAAGGTTGCGTTAGCAAAATTGCTGCTATGCCAGCCCGCAGTGCTGCTGCTGGACGAACCGACGCGTGGCGTTGATGTCGGTGCAAAACATGAAATTTATGAATTGATAGAAGGTCTGGCCGCAACGAACGTGGCGGTGCTGTTCGTTTCCAGCGACCTGGAGGAGGTGTTGGGGATGGCGGATCGCGTGTTGGTTTTTCATCAAAACGCTATCTCAGGCGAATTAACCCGCGAACAATTGTCGGAGCAAGCCGTGCTGCGATTGGCTTTCGGTCCAAACACGAAAAAACAGGCCGCTGCCCAGACGTTGGCGGACCCCGGGAAGCAAGCACCGTAAACGCAGAAGTTTCATCGCGTGAGGAATCATTGATGCGAAGCCGCAATACTGGAATCTTTATCCTTTTGGTCGCAATCGTTGTAATAACAGTTAGTTGGAACGGAAAATTCGCGGACCCCAGTAATATTCGCGCCTTGATTCGCGACACCAGCCTGTATGGATTGATTTCGCTGGGAGTTGCCTTCGTGATCATCACCGGGGGGATCGACCTGTCAATCGGGTCATTGATTGCGCTGTCGGGTGTGGTGTTCATCACAACGGCGAACATCGAAAAGTACGAAGTCGACTTTCGCGCGCCCATTGCCAGTGTCAGCAGTGAAGGCGAGGGAATCTTGGTGGCGTTTCAGGCTGGTCTGCCCAAAGTTCTGCCGGGTGATCAACTGCAAACGGAACAGCAGACCTGGGTTATTCGGGAGATCGTTTCTGATGCAACGAACCAGTACCTGCGTTTGAACGAATCGGGGCGGCCACCGCAGGCGGGAGAAATGGCTTTTTTGTCGCGTTCTGGCGAACCCTTGCGGCATGTTATCACGGTACATCGGAGCCCCTGGTTGTGTTCCGTAGTTGTGCTGGTCATGTCTGCCTTGATTGGGTTGCTGCACGGGGTTTTGGTAACCTGGGGCAGGTTGCAACCCTTCATTGTCACCTTGTGCGGGCTGTTGATTTATCGCGGCTTGGCTCGAATTCTCTCTGGCGACACAGCGAAAGGGTTTGGCGATTCAATGCACGGATTTCGGCAATTTGTTGGGGGAGCGATCGGTTCATTTCCGGTCCCGTTTGTGGGACGAATTGCGGGGGTCGATGCCTCCTGGATCAGTTGGATCGAATTCCCTTGGGCGGGAGTTTTGTTAGCCATCGTGGCGTTGCTGGGATGGGTATTTCTGTATCGTTCGGTGTTTGGACGTCATTTATTGGCGTTGGGGCAAAATGAACAAGCGGCGTTGTACAGCGGCATCAACACGGGCCGATTGACGATCCTGGCCTATGTCCTCTGTTCCTCGCTGGCCGGTCTGGCGGGGATTTTATTCTTGGTGGATTGGACCACGATGGCACCCAGCACCGCAGGAAGTTTTTACGAACTGTATGCCATCGCTGCTGCGGTTCTGGGCGGTTGTTCGCTGCGTGGAGGCCAAGGGGCACTGGTAGGGGTGATTGCGGGTGCCGCCGTAATGCGCTGCCTCTACAAATCCATCGATTTGGTGGGCATTGGCAAAGAATGGGAATTTGTCGTCATTGGCCTGGCGTTATTTGCGGGTGTCGTATTCGATGAAGTTGTCCGCCGGTTCGCATCCCATGGCACTTATCTTAAACAGTAGCAGATCTAAAAAGCAGCAGGCATTTTTCAAATACCGTCGTCCTTAGCGCCATACCATCAGATCGTCCTCATCCTCGTCAGAAGGGTTGAAGAAGGAATAAGGAGGAACCGGAGTAGGATCTGATTTTGCGGAATCTTCATCTTCGCCCTGCGGTGGCGACGGACCTTCACCACCGACGCCCACCCCGGCATTGTTGCGTTGGTCGCGGTTGATGTGATTGATCACCAACAGCGCATCCAGTGGGGTGACCATTCCATCGCCGTTGACATCATAGTAAAGCTCCGCACCTTGAGATATCGCATCCTGGATCGGGCCGGGACCACGCCGATTCAAATAATTGATGATCAATAAGGCGTCAAACGGATCGACCCGTCCATCGCCATCGACATCCGCCGGCATGCTTTGATTGTGAAACGGGGTGTCATTGGGAACCACATCCAGTTGGACAGTCAAAGAATCTTCGTAGGGCGTGTCGCTTTCGTCCACTGCGGTCAACGTTAAGCTGATCGACTGCTGGTCGGTGTAGCGAACTGCGATTCCGTCTCGCAATTTCAACGTTGTCCCAACGAATTCGAACCGAGAGTCGTCAACCGAAAAAACCGCCTGGGACGGCGGGTTGGGGCCATCAAAATGCACCTCCCCGACGATCACGCCAGCGACACGTTCCAAAATGGACGTTTCAGAAAAAACCATTGCGGGCGGCGGCAGCGGAATCGGCGAAACAGAAATCGTGAAGGTTTCCGAGTAAAAATGCGGTCCAGCGTGCACCGTCACCTGCAGTTGCAACCCGTCGTCGCTGTCGTATCCCAGCGTTTGATCAGCCCTCAATCGCAACTGCGAATCAACGACCTCAAAACGCGGATCGCTCAGTTCAAAGGTGAAAGCATCAAGTTCCTCCGAAGTCAGGACCTCCAACGTACCAATCACAAAAACGCCAGTTTCTGCTTCCGGAACGGTCTGCTGATCCAGCAACTGCAAGCCATTAATGGGGCGGTAACCATCATCCACCGTTACCATCACCGTGGCGCTGAAATACAGCGGCGTGTTGGTCCCGAAAGCTTCAAAATCCAGAAAAATCGTCGGCTGCAGATCAAACTCCATACCTTCGGCCAATACCAATTGCCCATTTTGGATATCAAAACGCGGATCCAACACTCGGAGTTGATCGACCCCCGTCTGGGGATCCAGCAGAATCGTGACCGGCCCCAACGGTTGGCCGGGGACGGCGTCGATCGGGATTGGCTGGACATCAATCAAAAAAGGCCACAAGGGCTGATCCTGCGGCAATACCGTCAACCATACTTTGGTCGGTGAACCGGCGGCGAAACCGTCGTGAGCGACAACTTCAAATTGATCAATGCCGTAGAAATCAGGGGCTGGCCAGTAACGCAGATCGCCATTGGGTCCAACCAAGGCATTGCCACCACTGGGCTGCGATTCCCGCAGTACGATAAAATGGTCTTGTGGGTCGTCGTCCGTGGCACGCGCAAGCAATTCGGGTGCGTGCCGGACCAACTGTCCATTTTCGCTCAGTTGATAGGAGTACGCCCCCGAAAACGCGGGCGGAAGGTTCTCGCCTTCGATGTGCAATCCAAACAATAATTCCACCGCCTGTTCGGTTTGATCATCCGCTTCACTGATGACCACCCGGTGTCCCGTCGGTTGGTCAAGACGAATCACTTGTACCGAATCGTGTCCTGCAACCAGCAGTCGATCTTCTTGGGAGGATAACGCGATTGCAGTGGTGTGTGTCGCAGTCAAAGCCAGTTCTGCCACCACGGCTCCGCTAGACAGGTCAAACATGACCAAACGCTGCATTTCATTGACAGCAAACAACCCTTCACGCGAATCGTGAATTACCACGGGGCCAGGAATATCGACCAAACGATGCAGGAGTGCAAACGAATTGCCGGTATCCAGTACCAGTAGTTCGTCCTCGGCCGTGCGGACCACCGCGATCGCCAGTGCCTCGCTGAACGCTTCCAGCCGAACTCCGCCTTCCACAAAAACCGACGAATCCGCAACCGGGGTACCAGCATTGTTGCTCCATAGACTCAGTTCGATTCCGTCGCTGCTCGGCTGTCCGATCACGCTGAGATCGGAGGATGGGCTTGTCCGCACCTGAGCCTGAGGGTCAACAAACTGGTCCGTTGGCGTGGCCAGGGGAGCACTATCGACAAAACTGAACTGCAGGATCCGTGACGGGGCATCATCGGCATCCGCCAGCAGCACACCCTGGCCTGCGGAATTCAATGCCACCGCAGACCATCCCCGTTCGCCGGGAGCGTTACCGAAATCAACGGGAAGGACGCTGGAATCATCAAAAGAAACCAGCCAAGCACGATGGTCAGCCGAATGACTCGGATCCTGCAACACCAGTAAACGCCCATCGGGCAATGCCTGCACAGTCAGGGGAACACCAGGGATCGACAGTCGATCAATCTCGCCACTACCGCTATCGATGCGGAATACCTGATCATCCTGAATCCCAAAGACGCTGGTGGATGGGTCGATACCAGACAGAAGTTGCCCCGCATCCTGGATATCGATGGGGTCGGCATCAAACACCGGCCCCAGTGGATAGGTTTGTTGCTGCGCCTGCGACCCATCGAATAGTCGTACGACATATTCCCCCGGAGCTAGGTTATCAAACTGAAAACGGCCGTCGGCGTCGGTCCGAATGATTGGCTCGTGTAGGCCGGGACGACCGTCCATATCCAGATCCAGGTAAACCAAGCGATCCTCAAGCCCCGTTTCACCTTCGTCCAAGGAAAACGACATATTCGCGTCGTCGAAAACAAATCCGCTGATCGATGCCAAAACCTGGCGTTGGCACAGTTGCTCCAACCGCAATCTTCTCCGGCCCGCCAGAAAAGCGCCTGAATGCGTTTGCACATGTCGTTTGGAGAATCGGGGCATTTTCAATTCGGACTTTCAAATGAACGCGTCTCTCCGCAAAAAAGCTCACGAAAAGGCGACGCTAGGAAAATAACCATCCTTCAGGTTACAACCGAGGCATTACTTTGAGAAGCTTTGCGACGTAAAAAGTTCCCTCGATCGGGTGAGAATCAACCACGAAGGGCCAACCAGAAAATGTCGGCAAACGCGAGCAAAGGCCAATGCGATTGGGTAGCATGGTCCATACCGCCAACAGCCGAAAAGCATTTACCAGCCAACGGTGCCACCTCTTCCGGCGGAAGCTGGTTCCGGTCCGAATTTTGAATTACTGAGATGACGCTTCTACTGAATGCTTCTCCGTCCCGTTTGGACGCCTCCCCGCTTCTGCCAAAGCTGATCGCGGCATTGATCGCGGCATTTCACCGCGGGGTGTGTGGT
>SLFV01000288.1 GCA_007124075.1 Roseimaritima sp. | reverse complement strand
GCGGAAAGGCCAACGCCCCGGCAAAGCGTGATTGCCAAATGAGCATAATCGCGACAAACGCCGGTACGTTGCAGCAACACATCAGCCGCCGTTGTCGTGCCGATGGTGCTGCCGGGTGTGTAGTCAAGCTGTGCAAAGACCCAATTGCAAATCGCTTGAACGCGACTGTAACCGCGTTGCAGGTGACCAAATTCTTCGTAAGCAAACCGGGCTAATAAATCGCTCTCGCAGTATCGACTCGGATTCAGATAGGTCAACACCTCAGGTGGCATCTCCGCCATCGCCGTCTCGCCCACTTGCACCGCCGAGACCACTGCCGGTACCATCTCCATCCGTGCTCGATAATGCACCCGCATCTCACAAGGGTTAACGATCACACGATGCAAAACATTTCCTTCCGTCCCCGTTTGAAATGATTCAACCTCCAAATAAGGCGAGATGTTTACATCCTGTGAAACGACCCTCTGGTGCTCCGTCGTTGCGCTGGTGATTTGGAACAGAAACACCGTTTGCTGTCGCACGGAATAAAGCATGTCGCAACCGATATCAATCGTTAACACGATGGTTCCTCATTTGGGGACTACTTGAACAAACTGTCAATCCACTGATGCGGCATTTCATGGATCGCGTTTCTTAACGTTTGTGTCCACCAATCGGTCGACTCCGCAAAATCCTCGTCATTGAATCGGCGAAACGTCGGACGCGCGTTATTGACCGCCAAAACCGCGACATCAATCGGCCCGTCCACGTCCGTCACGCTGGCCCTTGTTGCATCAAAGGCAAGCAATGCAAGTGCCAGTGCCTGACGCAGTGGCGTTTCATACGTTAACAATCGATCAAGAATCGGCTTGCCGTAGGGGGTTCGGCCGATGATGAAATAAGGCAGATCACGACTTGATTCGATCCAATTGCCTTCGGGGTAAACGAAGTAAAGCTGCGGTTCGGGGTCGCCAGCTAATCGCCCGCCGATGATCGCATGCGAATTGAATGACAAACCCGCCTGGTTCAACGACGGCCCGTCCTCATTTCGGACCCGCCGAAGTTGTTCCCCAAATTGGTTGACTACCTGATGAACCTTCTCGTAATCCTCCGGGAGTTGCTCCAGATGCTCGCTCAAATAGGTCAAGGTTTTGTCCCGCACCGAACGCAGACCGCTGGTCATCGTAAACAGCGTCCCCGCCGGATGCTTGATCGCCGATAGCTTTCGCTTGCTCGCTTGCGTGGCACCAACCACGATGCGGGAATCGGCCAAGCCAATGATCCCCTCGCGGACTTTGATCCCGATGCAAAATGTCATGAACTTCTGCCTTTTGAAAAAGAGGGGTAGCCCTCTTCGACCTGTCGATTGTCCTCTTCAAGCCGCAGCCCAGGAAATCGTACCACGTCGCGGTCAAGATATCATCGGGGAACTCGGATAATTCCCGATCTACGACGCTTAGGCGTTTTCGACTTTCATTTACCGATGAGGAACTGCAGCCAATCAGTCCACAGCTTGTAGCGAAACAATTGCTGGAGGACTTAATTGCGAGAAACCCACGTAATTACCGTTTGGCCTTGGCGATGGCACTGATGCTTGGAAACCAAACCTCGCCCGAAACGGCCGAGGCAACGCGATTCGCGACCATTGCAGCGTCGCTCAAACCAGACAGCGTAGTGACGCAGCAACTGTTGCTGAGATTTTTGTTAAGTGAAGATCCTAAGTCGGATTCTCGTGTGTTTCGCCTAGCGATGAAGACCGCGGATGGGAAGAACTACTCGATCTGGCCTCGGGAAATCCATCTGCCTTGAGTCTGATTAGCATGGCGTGTTTTGATTCGAAACAGTATGCGAAAGGAGTCGAGAGTGCCAAACGGTCCATCGAGATCAGTGAGCATTCCCAGATGAGAGTGGATTTTATCAAGGCGATTCTTTCCAAAGTTGATTTTTCCCAGTTTCGCGCCGCGTGTCGCGTCAATCTGGAATTTGATCCGCAGTCGGAATTGATTAAAGAGTTCTTGCTGTATTCAATCTGCATGCTCACCAAGGGAGACGCCCCAACGCTTGCCGCGGCCATCGCTGCCGAAGCCCACCTCCATATGCCGCCGGAAGCATTCCCACCGGAGTTACTGAACTGCTGTTGGCCGTCATTATGCAACAAGCGGGGCAAAGCGAAGAAGCAGCCCAATGGTTTGACGAGCACGAAATTTTCAAGAAAGAAAATAAAACACCAACAAAGATTGATACCAATCGGCTTCGTCTCAATCGCGAACGATATCTCGACGCACTCGATATCAGCGGTTCCTAACTGGATAGCTCCATGACGGATCAACGCTAACTTTTATCGCGGACAAAGTGCTAGAAGCATTTTGGATCTTGCGATTTCTCGACAGGTTTCGGGGTAATTCCCCAGTCTTCCGCGCTGGTCACGACTGCCTGGCGACCGATTTGCCCCAGGGAAAAAACATTCAGCAGCTCTGCAGGCTTGATGGCTTCCGCCGTCGGCATCAGGCCCAAGGACTCCGCAGCCCAACCGATGATCGATTCGGGCTGGATTCCGTCTGCCCGAAGCTGGCTGAGACGTGTGTCGCCATGCCGTTTGGCCAATCGCCTGCCATCAGGTCCTAGGACCAAGGGGACGTGTGCGTACTGCGGTGGTGCGAAACCCAAAGCTTCACTCAACTGAAGGTGCCGAAAGGTGCTGGGAACTAAATCGGCCCCGCGGATGACTTGATTGACCCCCATCGCTGCGTCATCCACGACTACGGCAAGATGATAGGCGACATCGCCCGTTTTTCGCGTCAGCGGAAAATCTCCCAGTTGCGTGCATGGCTGCAGATGTTGGGGACCAAGGATCAGGTCCTGGTAGTGCTGGCAACGATCGGCGACGCGAAACCGCCAGCAATACGTTCCCTTGACCGGCAAGCGATCGCCAGCCCGCCAGGTGGCGCAGGTGCCGGGGTAGACGCTGCCGTCCATGCCAGAGTGCGGGGCGCTGGCAGCCCGTTGGATTTCAGCGCGACTGCACGTGCAGGGATACACCACCCCGGAAGCGACCAGTCGTTGCAACGCGGTGTGGTATTGCGACCCGCGGAGCGTTTGCAAGTAGGGAGCGTGTACACCACCACAATCGGGGCCTTCGTCCCAATCCAGTCCTAGCCAGCGAAGGTCGTCGATCGCTTGCTGTGTTGCCCATGGCTTGATTCGGGGCGTGTCAATATCTTCCACACGTAGGATCAGACGTCCGCCCACCGATCGTGTCGCCAGCCAGGCAACCAGGAAGGTGCGAGCATTTCCCAGATGCTGGGCACCGGTCGGCGAGGGAGCCAATCGACCAACGGTTTGCGGAGGGTGCATCTGCTAAAACAGTGCGTTGCCAGGGGTGCGTGGAAAGGGAATTACATCGCGAATGTTGTTCATGCCGGTGACGTACTGCACCGCACGTTCTAGGCCTAGGCCGAAACCGGCATGTGGCACCGTGCCAAAGCGTCGCAGGTCGACGTACCAGTCGTACTCCGACACATCCATTTCAGCCGCACGCATCCGCTCCTGCAAGACATCCAACCGCTCCTCACGTTGGCTGCCACCGATGATCTCCCCAACGCCGGGAACCAACACGTCCATGGCCGCGACGGTGCGACCATCAGCGGATACTCGCATGTAAAACGGCTTGATCGCGGCGGGATAATCGGTCAAAACCACCGGTCCTTGAACATGCTCCTCCGTCAGATATCGCTCATGCTCAGCCTGCAAGTCGGTTCCCCACCGCACAGGGAACTCAAACGATTTGCCAGATTTCTGCAATGCTTCGATCGCTTCGGTGTAGGTCATGTGTCCGAAAGGTTTTTCGACAACCGCTTGCAACTGAGCAAGCACCCCTGGGGCAATGCGTTGTTCGAAAAACTGCATATCTTCGTCACAGTTGTGCAGGCAGTCCGCAAAGATTCGCT
>SLFV01000289.1 GCA_007124075.1 Roseimaritima sp. | reverse complement strand
CACACCGTTCTTCCACTGCGGAATCTTTCCCGCTGTCCAGATCTCCGGCTTCTCCTCGCCCTGATACCAAGTCAACCTCACCGGCGGCCGACCATCGGCGGCGGGAAATTCATAGATACTCCGCATGCTCGCCGGGGCAATTTCAGCGTGGGGTGGCGGTCCGAGTGACTGCACCGCAGTGGGAGCGTCTAGCCGCAACGCCCAGAATGGCAAGTCGTTGAAATGCGAGCCTAGATCGGACATGGTGCCGTTGCCGAAATCCCACCAACGATACCACTTCGGACCCGGCAAGTAGACATTGGAAAAGGGGCGCCAGGGCGCGGGCCCCAGCCACAAATCCCAATCCAATCCTTGAGGGACCGGATCGACAGTTGCTGGCCGATCGCGAGTGAAGACAATATCTCCGGCTCGTTCGGCTGCCTGTGGATCCGCTTGCCACCCCCACGTACGCGATACCCATACATGGACTTCGGACACGTCACCGATCGCCCCTGCCTGAATCCACTCCACCACACGACGATAATTTTCACCAGCATGAATCTGCGTTCCCATTTGCGTTGCGACTTGGGCGCGGGCTGCGGCTTGACGGATCACGCGAGCCTCCCAGACGCTGTGGGTCAATGGTTTTTCGCAGTAGACATGTTTACCCATTTGCAACGCGGGTAAGGTTGCAAAAGCGTGGGTATGTTCGCTGGTACTGACCACCACCGCGTCGAATTCGCTGGCATGATCAAACAGCCGCCGAAAATCAGTTTCGCGGCGGGCCTGAGGGAAACGCTCCGCCGCTTTGTCCAGCGTCCGCTGGTTCACGTCACACAAGGCCGTGATCTGTTCCCCAGCGACCGCAGCCAAATTAGCAGCCCCACGGCCTCCGCAACCGATAATCGCGAGCCGCAATTTCTGATTCAAATTCCGACCGCTGACCAGCTTTGGAACCGCTAACAGTCCAGCGGTTGCAAGCGAGGACTGCTGCACAAACCTCCGCCGACTAACGCGAGCAGCTAGCCCCGCTGCGCAGGAGGATGGCGAAGCCGGGTATCTCAAGGTCCGTGGTGGTGTGGGCATATCCAAACCTTTGTAGAAGCGGTAGTTTTGCTTTCCCGTCAGCTTCGGTGCGATGGATCGTGCTTTGGCTAAAAACCCGAAGGGGCTTCGTATTCCGCGTACTCGTCAAATTCGCTATGTCGCTGCGGGGCTTTGTTCTGGAAACGAGTATACTGGCTTTCCCACACCAACTCGACTTCGCCGATCGGGCCATTACGCTGTTTGGCAAGGATAATTTCGGCTTGCCCCGCGTATTGCTCCCGACCTTCTCCACGATGGTAATACTCCTCGCGGTGGACAAACATCACCACGTCCGCATCCTGTTCGATCGCCCCCGATTCTCGCAAGTGGCTCAGCCGCGGACGATGGTCCTTGCCCTCTTCGGCTTGCCGATTTAGCTGGCTGAGGCACAAGACCGGCACCTTGAGTTCGCGCGCCATTCCCTTGAGCCGACGGGCAATCTTGGCTACCTGCTCCTGCCGCGCGTCGCGCTGGTTGTCAGGTTCGATCAGTTGCAAGTAATCGATCACGATTAGGCCTAAGTTGCCCTCGCGCCTCGCAATCCGTCGCGCCGCAGCCGCGATTTCGCTGACCGTGCGACTGGGAGAGTCATCCACATACAACGGGGCCTGACTGATCTCGTTTGCTTTCTGAACCAACCGCGCACGTTCATCCTGACTGATGTCCCCCGACCGCAAGCGATTCCCATTAACGCGGGCCAACGAGCAGAGCATGCGGTCGGCCAATTCGATCGCAGACATTTCCAAGCTAATGAACAAAGTTGGTGCGCGGCTGGCCATCGATACGTTTTCGGCAATGTTCATCGCAAACGCGGTCTTTCCCATACTGGGTCGTGCAGCCAGGATGACCAGTTCCCCATCATGCAAGCCCCCGGTCATCGCGTCGAAATCCAGGTAGCCGGTCTCCACTGTCCCCTCGGTCAGTTCATTACACATCCTGGCATCGATGCGATCCATTGCTTGATGCAAAATGTCGCTAATGCTGTTGACCGACTGCGCGGACCGACCATCCATGATCGAAAACACACGCTGCTCGGCCTGAGCCACCAGTTCGCGAGCCTCGCTTTGCTGTTCGTAGGCATCGCGGAGGATATCGGTGCTGGCTTCAATCAGCTTTCGATATGTCGCTTTTTCGGCAACAATTTTTGCGTAATAGACGGCATGAGCGGCGTTGGCGACGGTGGTGGCCAATTCCGCCAAATAAGCGGGGCCTCCCACCGTCTTCAATTCGTCAGCTTTTCGTAGTCGCGAAACCAGCAAAGTCGCATCAATTTTATCGCCCTCATCGTGCATGCTGCGCATGTGCGCGTACAACTTGCGGTTCGCATCGTCGTAGAAGTCGTCTTCGCGAAGCAGCGAGGCCAGGTCGTCACAGACCTCCGGAAGCAACAGAATGCTACCCAGGACCCCCATTTCCGCCTCGCGATCAAAGGGGATTTGCCGCTGCAAAATTTCCGCCGTAGATTTCCGCCGACGCTTAACGCCGTTTGTTCGCGGGTTATCTTCTGAAACCATAGGGCCCACTCCTTTGGATGAAAAGCAGATCGATTAAGAGTATTAGGATTGTCGTTGGACCTCCATCAGCCGATGCGGAGCACGTTTTCAATCATAGCAGCCGCCTTGCGAATGCGAATCCGGTCCTGCGGATTCACATCCTGATCGTTATCGTCCAGCCAGGCTTCCACGCGTTTGGTGGCAGCGATGACGGTACTGTGTTTGCGGTTTCCAAAAAAATCGCCAATTTCACTACATGCGGCCCGGGTGTACTGCCGTGCAAGATACATCGCCAACATCCTAGGCTGCGTGATGCTGCGATTCTGATGCCGAGACTGTAACGCACCACTGGGAAGCCCAAACGTCTGACAGACTGCTTGTTCAATGTCATCCATCCCGATGATTGGTTTTGCAGCACGCATCAGCTCGCCTGCAGCCGATTCCAGCACCTCTTGCCAGGAGGGCATCCGCCCTAGCATCTGCCGCAGGATGACAATCTGCTGAACCAGCCCCGACAAGACACGTCCGTCGCCGTGGCTATGTTCGGCCAACGGCTGCAGCAGCCCACCCGGCATTTCAAAGCCCGACGCAAGCGCGAATTGTTGCAAAATACCAGCCCGAGTTGCTTGACCGTGCGACTGCAAATTACACAGCATCCCGCTGCACATCCGACCAGCTAATTCTGGCGGCAAACCTTCCACTTCGATCGCTGGTCGGTCGGAGACAAAAATGCATCGCTTACCCGTCCGCAGCAATGCATCAACCGTATGCTGCAATTCGCGGAGTGTCGCTTTTTTGTTACCTCCAAAGAACTGGATATCGTCAATCAGTAAGGCATCGATATCACGGTAACGACTACGAAATGACGGCAAACCGCTGCCACGAAGGGCCATGCTGAAATCATTGGTAAACGCCTCCGCAGTCAATTGAACAACCCGGACCAATCGTTGCTGCTGACGCAGGCCGTCACGGATTGCGGTCAACAAATGGGTTTTCCCCGTTCCCGGCGGTCCCCAAAAATAGACCGCCGTTGCATCGGAGCGTTTCGTCAGCAGCATCTCCGCCGCCGTCGCGGCCATCTGATTGCAAGGCCCGACAACAAAATTCTTCAGCGACATCGCGCGACGTCGGACGATTTGATCATCACCCGCCGGGTTACCCTCTTGGACAGTGCCTTGGGCGACCCGCGGATGGTGAAAGACCGATAACCGCGTCGGTTCGGCGTTGCGCCCCGCAGAGGCGGGGCGCCCGGCAGCCCGTGGCTTGGAACCGGTTCGCTTCGTATTCACGCCCGCCCCCAAATCGCAACCAGCGTCGGCGGCGGTTGCCCTACGGGTCTCCCGGGGCCCAGAACCTGCTGCGGACAACGAGCAACTTTCCAAAT
>SLFV01000532.1 GCA_007124075.1 Roseimaritima sp. | reverse complement strand
GAACGCCCAGTCGATTCCCGGCGTGTCGTTTGGGGGCGATGGCGTGTGATTGCCGTCGGAAACGTCTGGGCGTGATTTTGGATTCGGAGGTGTTCGTTGCGTTGTCTCCAGCGGACGTTGGCGGAAGCTTCCGCCAAAACCAGCGACCACAACGGCAATCAACAACAACACGCCAGCGACGATTGCCCAGACCGGTAGCCTGCCGGAATGACGCTTTCGTTTCCGTTTCCGTTGTCTCGGGCGGTTGCCAGCGTCGGTTGCGGTGGCAGGAAAACTGTTGGACGGCGTATCGGGCGTTAACGAAGCATCTTGCACGCGACAGCGGAGCGGATCCACGCAATGAACGAACCGCGTGACCGCCTGCTGCGTGTTTTTTTCCAAATCCGACCAATCCACCGTGGTCAACTTGGCTTCATTCAGATCCGCCAATAGTTGCGAACCGCAAGCAAGTCGCGCGATCAAGCGATTGCCGTGGGCCAGCGTTAGCTGGTCTGCAGTAAACTGTTGTTGATGCTGCGGATACTGCAGATGCAGCGTAACAAACTGCTCAACCCAATCCTCCACCACCAGTTCCGGCGGTGGTCCCAGCCGCGCCACTAATTCTGCGATGGTTTCGTCTACTGGCGGTTGGTTGGCTGGCGTCGTCGACTGCAACATTTTGTTTCCCCCGAAAGCTTATTGTAGCGCAAGTTTTCGGGGCTGTAGAACCTCCCTTCGCTCCAATTGGTCGACTTTTCCTGACTGGATCAGCCGGAATAAACGAAACCTGAGGACCGATTGTGCCGATAAATCCGTCGGGAGCAATTTATTGGATCGTGCGGGTTGGTGGGGCAAGCGGCTGACAGGCGGCTTGCCATGCCCGAACGACCCAAGGAATTGCAGACAATTTTGCCAGGGGGGAGTCGCTCAGGGTTGGCCTGAACGATCGTGTTGTGCGTGTTCGGCAAGCTTTCCGGAACACGCGTGATGCGTCATGCGAAATCGATGCATGTCTCCGTCTTTGCCATATGGACAAGCAGTAGCGGCAGGGGGCCGCGGAGACATTACCTAATGCGAAATACAAGATTCACGATTTGCAAGGTTCTCTGTCTGGCGACCACGTTGATCGTGGCCAGAGATGGCAACGCGGCTCCGCCAATGGTCATGCCAGCCGATGCGGATTACTCTGCAAGCGGCTTTGTGGCCCCGGCTGGCATGCCGCCGGTTGGTTCCACTGCGTTTAACCAAACCATGCAGGTCCCCTACATGATGGCACACAATGCCGGTGGTGGGGTCATGCCGGTCGGTCACATGCAACCGCCGATGCAACCGCCGATGCAGCAGGCCAGTTTCCTGGACAGTCAACGCGGCTGCGATTGCCTGGGTTACGGCTGCAATCGATGCAGTGGTGGGCCCGTCGGCAGCGGCGGAATCCTGGGCGGACATCCTGGCGGCGGCTGCGACAGTTACAGCGGCCATGGTCTTTACGGCGATCACTGCGGTTACGGCTGTGGTGGCTGTGGGCCACTGGGTGGCGGCTGCGGACCGTTTGGCTGTATCTTTGGGCGGTACGGCTTGCTAGACCATTGCGGCATCGCGCCGGGTAGCCTGCGGGCTTGTTTGTCCAATCTCCTGCCCTACTCCGACGCGGGGCAATGTGCGCAGCGCTGGTACGACATTTCAGCGGAAGCTTTGATGTTAACCCGAAACGGCCGCGGCGGCTCTGGGGGCCTGATCTCGACCGAAGGGATTGACGGGGACCCTGCGCTTTCGCTGGGCGACGTCGGCCTGGGGGATATCACCGGTGGCGTGCGAATTTCGGGAGCTTTGATTTTTGGTGCCGGTGGTAACATCGAAACAACTTACATGGGCGGACATCGCTGGACAGGATCGGGCGCGGCAACCAGCGCGGATCCAGGAACGCTCTACTCTTTCATCAGTGAGTTCGGCACTCTCCCATTCAATGGCCTTGATGATTCCGATCGATCGATCCGGCAGGAGATCCGTGGCGAGTCGCACTTCCACAGCGTCGACTTGAATTATCGTCGCCGCACGATGGGGCCGTACTGCACGGTCCAGGGTTCGTGGCTGGTTGGTCTGCGATACATTCGCTTGGACGAAGCGTTGACGTTTACAGCAGACGGAGTTCCCAACAACACAGTCGCGGGAAATCTGCCCCGCTTCTTGGACCTGACCACCTCAACGAAAAACGACTTGTTTGGTGCTCAGATTGGTGGGGACGTGTGGTGGAACATCGTACCAGGCGTCAACTTTGGAACGGAAGTGAAATTGGCTTTGATGGATAATCGAGTCCGTCGGGAGATGTTCGCTTTCGGCAACTCGCTTGGCCCCGGTGCAACGGAAGGAACGCGTTCGGGTTCCTTCGCTCGTAACCGAACGGTAGGGATGTTGGAACTGAACACGACGCTGATCTACCGACTCAGTCACTCCTGGGCGCTCCGAGGCTCGCATCACCTGATGGCTTTCAACCGCATTTCCGGGGGGTTGGACCGCGAGGCGTCGGTCGCATTGCTCCAGGACGGTCAGATTCCGGCAGGGCAGTCACGAACCATCAATTTTGGGTCGATGGTCCTCCAGGGCTTCTCGGTCGGTGCTGAATATGTCTGGTAAGCCCCTCAAGGACCGCTCTTGGCCGGGCGTTACGAAACCGAACTTCAATTGACCACCAAGGAGACGGAAGACGCGGAGAACCGCGTCTTCCGTTTTTTGGTTTTCCAGCCACGCCTGAAGCTCTGTTCCCCTCCCATCGCGTGCGTTCCCAAAAAACGGTATGATAGGAACGGATGGATTGACTGTCGTTGCTGTCCGTCGTTGCCTTTTTGCTAAGCAGGTTGCAGTAGCCCGTATGAGCGATACCCCCTCTACTGATTCTGGTTCTTCACCTGAAATTTCACCGCTTGACCCCGCAGAGCGGATTCAAGCAAATTCGGAATATACTTCCAAGGATCTGCAGCACCTGTCAGACCTGGAACATGTTCGGGAACGTCCGGCAATGTACATCGGCGACGTGACGACCCGTGGGTTACATCATTTGGTGTACGAGGTCGTCGATAATTCGATCGATGAAGCAATGGCGGGGTTTGCCAAAGCGGTAGGCGTGGTGGTCCATACCGACGGGTCGGTGACGGTAGAAGACGACGGTCGCGGGATCCCTGTGACCCGGCACGATCAGTTGTCGGAGGAAATGGATCGGGAGGTTACGACGCTGGAAGGGGTGATGACGGTTTTGAAATTTGGTGGCAAATTTCAAAAAGGGGCCTACCAGACCTCCGGCGGCCTTCATGGCGTTGGCGTGACGGTCGTGAACTTTTTATCCCAGTGGTGCCAGGTGGAAGTCAGCCGTGATGGGTACACCTGGAGCCAGGAGTACGAGCGGGGTGTGCCCAAAGGGCCTGTGATTCGCGGCCGCGTTACCAAACGCTCGGGGACGAAAACGACGTTCAAAGCCGACAATCAGATTTTCTCGGCTACAAAGTACTCGTACGACACGCTTTACAAGCGCCTGCAAGAACTCGCTTTTTTGAATTCCGGCGTGCGGATTAAATTCCTGGATGAACGAAACGGCGAACAGGGTGACTTTCTGTACGAACGCGGCATCCTTGAATTTGTCGAGCATCTAAATCGTGCCAGTGATGTTTTGCATGCCGATGTCATTCACATGACCGGACAACGCGACGGAGTGGAATTTGAAATTGCATTGCAATACAACACCGAATTTACGGAAACGGTGCAATCCTACGTCAACAATATTCACACGATCGAAGGCGGTACGCACGTTTCGGGCTTTCGCTCCGCGTTGACCAGAACTTTGAACAATTACGGGCGCAAGGAAAACCTGTTTAAAAACACGACTCCCACCGGAGATGATTTTCGCGAGGGGTTGACCGCAGTGATCAGCGTCCGCGTACCCCATCCTCAGTTTGAAGGCCAAACGAAGACTAAACTGGGCAATGGCGATGTGGAGGGAATTGTCAACGCGGGCG
>SLFV01000078.1 GCA_007124075.1 Roseimaritima sp. | reverse complement strand
TTATAACACGGGCGATATCTCGGTCCGACACAGCAGTATTGTCAGCAACATTGCGGATGTTGACAGCGGTAATATCGGCGTCGGGGGTGGGGTTCGTACCGATCGAGGCGTGGTGGAGTTGCGGCATACGATTGTGATTGATAATCGAATGGAGTCGTCTTCGGCGGGACAACCTGTCTCAATCTCAAATGAAATCACGGGAAGTTTGTCGGGTTCGAGTGCGTACAACCTGATCGGTGATGCATCATCATCAGGTGGACTGAGGCATGCGATCAACGGCAACATCGTGGGTAATGCCGGCCAGGGCAGACTACCGATCGGTTCGGTCTTGCAACCAGTGCTTGCCAACCATGGAGGGCTAACAGGAACGCATGCGTTGGTGCCGGGCAGCCCGGCGGTCGATGCTGGGGACCCATTGTTTAGCCCAGGTGGGTTTGAGTTTGACTTGATCTTGGACCAACGGCTGCAGCCGCGGGTCGCCGACGGTTTGGCCGATGGAAAGGCACGGATTGATATCGGAGCTTTCGAACTGCAAACCGCCGTGACTCCCATTGAAATTGCTGTGACCACGACGGCAGATGTTGTCGATCCCACCGATGGTTTGATCTCGTTACGCGAGGCGATCCAATTTGCGAATCACCAGCACCGAGACGTGTCGATTCTGTTGCCCTCCGGCACCTTTTACTTGGCTGTTGCTAAAGAGAATGAAGAGAATCAGGCGGATGTCATTAGTGACGTTGGCACCGATAACGGAGACGAAGAGGATTCGGACAGGTTCACGGGGAAACTGGATATTCTGCCAGGTGGTTCTGTTACGATCCGGGGCAGTGGTGCGGGACAGTCGATCATTGATGCCCAGGGAATATTGGAACGTGCTTTTGAGGTTCAATCAGGGGCGGAGCTTCATCTGCGGGGAGTGACGCTGCGGGGGGCAGCCAGTCAGGCTGCTGGCGGTGCAATTCGCAATGCGGGTCAGTTGAGTATCGTTGCCAGTGTTTTGGCGGACAACATGGCCAAGGGCAATGGTGGTGCGTTGTTGAACAAGGAAACAGGTGACGCCACGATCATCGATTCAACTTGGGTTGGAAATCGTGGGGAGTCAGGTGGTGCGATTAGGAACCACGGCCAGTTGACGATCATCAGTAGTACATTTTCTTCCAACCAAGCCCAGACCAACGGCGGAGCGATTGTCGATGACGGGCAGTTGGTGGTCCGACATAGTACGCTGTTCGGGAACCGTAGCAATGCGAACAACAGCGCTGCGGGGGAAGGAGGCGCGATTTATCTCGTAGAAGGGAGACAGACCGCGATATTGAGTCATACGTTGGTCCTTGGAAATCTTCGTGGGACCGGGATCACCCCAGATGACATCGCCGGACTACTGTCTTCGGACAGCGACTACAACTTGGTGGGCCACGCTGGATCGTCCGGTGGGTTGGTGCATGACCAGAACGGCAATTTAGTGGGTGACGGGGGCGAGGGAGCTTTGCCTGTGGCAACAGTGCTGGATACCAACCTGGTGAATCACGGAGGCGGGACGCCTACACACTCGCTTCCGCTGGGCAGTCCTGCTGTCGATGCGGGGGCGCGGGAAGCGGACGCAGGGGTCGCTGGAATCCCGATGTTTGATCAACGCGGCAGTTCGTTTCTTCGAATCATTGGCCAGGCGATTGATATCGGTGCGTTTGAACGTGATACGAATCCGCCAACGGTAATGATTACGATCAATGCGTCGGTTTTGACAAAATCGGACCCTTCGGTTGATGTTCATTTTCAGTTTAGCAAGCCGATACTCGGCTTTCGTCTTCAAGACATTGAGGTGACTGGGGGAACGCTTTCGAATCTATCCGGAAGTGGTGATTCTTACGCTGCAACCTTGACGGCAACTAGCAATACGGAAACGATTGGCGGCGTCACTGTTGGGACGAACTACACTGATTTGTTTGGCAACGCCGGCTTGCCGGGCAGTCAAGCTTTTGTGGTCGATACTCTTTCACCGACGGCGACGGTTCAAATAAGTGAAGTTCCGGTGATCGCAGATCAAGCGACCTTTGTAACGTTCACCTTCAGCGAACCTGTCCCTGGTTTCAGTCTTGATGACGTTACCGCCTTGGGCGGTACGGTAGGGGATCTCAGTGACGGTACCCCTTTGAGTGACGGTACTCTGGAATTCACTGCACTGTTCACTCCGCTGCCAAACCTGGAAACGGAATCCGCTCGGATTTTGCTTAATGGTACTTACACCGATTTATTCGGCAACGTTGGGGAAAGTGCTCAGACGGGACCGTTTCTGATCGATACCATCCGGCCAACGGTCGATATTTCATTTGGGGTGGACCGCATCTTAGTTGATGAAACGATGCTGGTCACCTTCACCTTCAGCGAACCGGTCATGCATTTCGATCCGGAGGATGTCAGCGTCGAGGGCGGCGCGCTGTCCGATTTGCAGGGTGAATCGCAGGTGTATACCGCGCGATTTACACCGTGGTCCGATCACGAATCGGACCAGAATCAGATCACGGTTGGTACGCGGCACACCGATCATGCGGGAAATCATGGGACAGGTGCCGAGTCGACTTTGCCGAGAATTGACACGCTACCTCCGTCGGTGCAAATCGATCTCAGTGCCGATTACCTCGCGATAGGAGAATCAATGCTGGTTCGGTTCTTATTTAGCGAGGCAGTCACAGGTTTTGCATTGGAGCAGGTGACCGCGCCCTCAGGGGAGTTGTCTGATCTATCTGGAGGTCCTGTTGAATTCACCGCAGTTTTTACGCCTGCCGCCAACGTCGAATCCTTAGACACGAGGATCGTATTAGAAGGCGGTTACACGGACCTTGCGGGAAATTCCGGTATGGGTTCCGAATCGGCCAGCTTTGTGATTAATTCGATTGCGGAACCTACGGAGGACTTCGGCGACGCTCCCGCTGCGGATCAATCGGGTTTTGCGGCTAGTTACCCAGTGACGAAACTGCAAGATGGTGCCCGGCATCTTGTCGGACCGCTGTTTCTGGGCCGTGGCGTGATGGCAACGGCAGATGGAGTGTCCAGTATTTCGGCCGCCGGAGATGGCGACGATGACGGCGTTGTCGCGATGTCCGCTCTGGTCAGCAATCCGGCTGCGCCGTCCCTTGCCAGTGTGACGGTCATTTCTTCTGGGGTTGGCAAGCTGGATGCATGGATCGATTTCAATCAACACGGCGCTTGGCATGGCGAAAACGACCGGATTTTGGCATCGGTCGACGTGGAAGCGGGGTTGAATCTGTTGACCTTTGTTGTTCCGCAGGACGCTACCCCGGGACAAACGTACGCAAGATTTCGGCTTAGTTCGACCGGCGGGTTGTTGCCTACCGGCCCCGCGATTGATGGAGAAGTGGAGGATTATCAGGTGACGATTGTCGCGGACCAGGAGCAAGCGGAATCACCCGATTTGGCGACGATGTTGTGGAACCCGGTGGAATCGGGTGACGTCGCGGGGGATGGCGAAGTCCGCCCGGCAGATGCACTGCTAATCATCAATTATCTAAATCGAAACGGTGCAACGGTCTTGCACGATCGTGGACCGTGGCAGGCGAATGTTTCTTACACTTCAGGTGATCTGGTAAGTCATGACGGTCGAGCCTGGATAGCCAGTCGCGGGAGGCTTGTCGACAGCGTCCCCGGGGGCGTGTCCGGTTGGACGCGTATAGGAGCCCCGTTTTACGACGTCGATGGCGACGGCAGAATTGATCCGGCTGACGCTTTGCGGGTGATTAATATTTTGAACAATCAACGACGCAGCGGTCCGGTGGGCGAGACGCCAGTCGCGGTCCCACCGTTGGGAGGATTCAATCGGGCAGGCCATCGTATTATTGAACGCCAAAGTCAGGATAACGAATTGCGATCTATCCACCTGGCAGGCGTCAAAAAAGCCCAACTTTTAGATTGGGCTGGTCGCCTGCCGGGTGGATTAGATCGTGCGTTGAACTTTGTCGAGACACTCGGACTC
>SLFV01000255.1 GCA_007124075.1 Roseimaritima sp. | reverse complement strand
CGCGAAAATCTCGGTAAATCCCGTGCTTTGTCGCCATCTTTCGACTTTTGACTGAAAGATGAATTCCCCTTCACTATAGCCCAACCAGGACTCGAACCTGGAATAATAGAACCAGAATCTATCGTGTTGCCAATTACACCATTGGGCCACCGGAAATGTTCGTTTCGGCTGGGATGTTTGTCAAGCACCCCAGTGTGGATAATCCGTGTTTCTGCTGCCATAGACTTCTCGCTTCCGCTGCGTTGACTACCGTCGCTGGCCAAGCGACAATGGGCGGAGCGTGTGACTGGGTGTGGCATCCCCTTGGCTTCTTGGTTCCCGTAGGAACGTATCTTCGATGGCTTTTCTAGCTTGTGCTAACCACGGTGTGCTTCCGCGTCACGATCTAGATGAAGTGGCGATTATTGGTCGGCACCCCGATTGCCAAGTGGTTTTGAGTGTTGGCGCAGTCAGTCGCCAGCACGCGCGAGTCGTTCGGCAAGTTGACGACTATATGCTGGAGGATTTGGGAAGCAGGAATGGAACTTTCGTAAATGGCAAGCTGATCACCGAGCGACATCGATTGAGCGAAGGGGATTGTATCCGAATCTGTGAGGTCGAACTGACTTTCCACGACGAGCAGCGATCGTCGTTTTCCCCGGTTTCGGAAATGACCTTCGACGGCACTCCCTTTGGGATCATGATGGTTGACGATGCCGAGGGGGAGCCTGCCGCGGTTACTTCCGCCTCACGGGTCAGCATTCAGCGTTCGGGAGATAGTGTTCGCTTGGCGGCATCACCCGAAGCCAAGTTATCAGCGTTGCTGAAAATCACTCAAAATCTTGGACAATCGCTCGCCCTGGACGAGGTATTGCCAAAAGTGCTGATGAGTTTGTTTGAGATTTTTCCGCAAGCCGATCGAGGGTTTGTTGTCCTTCAACAGGAAGATGGGGCGCTGATCCCGCAATGGGTGAAGACTCGAAATCGGCAG
Source organism: Roseimaritima sp. (assembly GCA_007124075.1). Classification (GTDB taxonomy): domain Bacteria; phylum Planctomycetota; class Planctomycetia; order Pirellulales; family Pirellulaceae; genus Roseimaritima. Next base: position 3,021 of record SLFV01000255.1, on the reverse strand, counting down.
CAGGACGAAGCGATCCGGATCAGCCGTACGATCATTCAAAAAGTGATGCGGTCGGGTGAGCCGATACTGTCTCTGGATGCGGCAAACGACGAACGTTTCGATTCCGCCGCGTCGATAGCAGACTTTCGGATTCGGTCGATGATCTGCGCTCCGTTAATTGACGGGGAGGGGGTCGCCTTTGGCGCTTTACAGATCGATTCGCTCGACGGGCATAGCCGCTTTGCGGATAACGATGTGGATCTGCTGGCGGCGGTCGCCTCGCAGGCTGGTATCGTTATCCGCAACGCGCAGTTGCATGAGCAAGCTTTGCAGCAGCGCGAAGTGGAACAGGACCTCAAACTTTCAATCGAAGTCCAACAAGCATTCCTGCCTCAGTCCCCCCCCAATATTCCCGGCTATGAGGTACGCAGTTACTACAGGGCGGCAAATCATATTGGGGGCGATTACTTTGACTACATCCCGCTTGTTCAAGGACGTTGGGCAGTGGTGGTTGCGGACGTTGTAGGGCATGGGGTTGCAGCGGCAATGTTCATGGCAAAGCTTTCCGCCGAGACGCGTTTCTGTTTAGCGGGCGAGGAAGATTTGGCCAAGGCTGTTGAGATTTTGAATGATCGCATGAGCAGTCTACAGGTGGAACGGTTCGTGACGTTCCTTGCGTTGGTTATTCAACCCGACGGGAATCAAGTGCAACTGGTCAACGCGGGCCACATGCGTCCCGTCATACGCTCTGCAAGCGACGGGAGTGTTACCGAACCGGGCGATGAACAATCCGGCTTGCCGATTGCGATTATGGAGGGCATGGCCTACCAGGACTTCACGTTGACGATGCATCCGGGCGACCTGTTGTTGCTGTACACCGATGGGATTAATGAAGCCATGAACGCGGCGGACGAACAACTGGGGATCGAAGCCATCCATCGCATCGTTCGCGAGGGGCAGGGGGCTGATGCAACCTTGCAACGCCTGGTCAATGCGGTTGTGGGACATCTTGGAAACCACCCGCCAGATGACGACATGTGTGTCGTGGTGATCGAGCGAACCAGTGTTAATGATTCCCCACCCGTTAGCGACACCAATCCAGATTGACACGATCATGTCGGAACACGTTCGCGTTGAGGTCATTTACCATGGCCAAGTTCAAGGGGTTGGTTTTCGAGCGACCGCTTGCAACTTCGCATCGGATATTCCAGTCACCGGGACGGTCCGCAATCTGATGGACGGCGCAGTGGAACTGATCATCGAAGGTCAATCGGATGACATTTCAGCTTTACTCAATAAAATCGCCGACTACTGGGGGACTCGGATCTCTACTGCTGATCGCTGTCGCGGGCGGGCGCTTGGTGAATTCAGCGACTTCAGGATCGTAAGGTAGCTGATTTTTCGCCGGTTCGGCTGGCAGTGCATGGTTTTTATAACGCGGTTGCAAGCGGTTTACCGAACAGGTAAAAGCGATACATTATCGGCTGATCGTTCCTGTGGTTGCGATCTACCAACAGCCACTCGGCTACATTTTTTCCATCACGGACCAGCAGCATGCACCGCCCCACCTTGCAGGAATCATCAACCAAAATCATCGCGACCGTAGGACCTGCCTGCGATTCGGTGGATTCATTGAAAGACCTGATTGCGGCCGGGGTCGATGTCTTTCGAATCAACACCGCGCATGGCAGCCGCGAGACGCATACGGCCACGCTGGGTCGAATCCGTGAAGCTGCGGCTACGACCGGGTTTCCGGTTGGTGTCTTATTGGATCTTTCGGGTCCCAAGATTCGTCTGGGAGAACTTCTGCAAGACCCCTTGCAGTGCGAGTTGGACATGACGCTGACGTTTGTCAATGGTGATGTGCCAGAAACACCATTTGAACTGACCAGCAACTACAAACGGCTGCTGCAGGAACTGCGGCCCGGTGATACCGTAATGCTAGCCGACGGGAACGTTACCTTGCAGGTTATTTCCTGTGACGGAAAGCGAGCATCGTGCAAGGTGCTCGCTCCGGGCGAGCTGCGAAGTCGCCAGGGAATTAACCTGCCTGGTGTAAAATTGAGTGTCTCCGCGATGCGTCCGGAAGATGTTGATAATGCCATTTGGGGTGCGCAGGTCGGAGTCGATTTTATCAGCCTCAGCTTTGTTCGCTCCGCATCGGATGTGCGGTCCCTAAAAGACTTGTTAACCAGTTACGATTCATCGGCCCTGGTAATTGCGAAGATTGAAAAACGCGAAGCACTGGAAGACTTGGAAGCTATCGTCAACGAGGCGGACGGGGTCATGGTGGCGCGGGGTGATTTGGGGGTTGAGATTGACGTTGCCGAAACCCCCGTTGCCCAGAAACGCATTATCCAGATTTGCACAGAAAAACTAAAACCAGTCATCGTGGCGACGCAAATGTTGGATTCCATGCACCACAATCCACGCCCCACGCGAGCAGAGGCTAGCGATGTTGCCAATGCGCTGTTGGATGGCGCTGACTGCTGCATGTTGAGCGGTGAAACCGCCATCGGCGATTTTCCACTCGCGACCGTGCAGACGATGCACCGTATCATGATTCACACCGAACGCCAATTGCTTGCTGGCAGTCGCCACGATCACTTTGTCCTGAATCAGCAGCACCTGATCACATCCGCCGTTGCGCGGAGCGCCAGCCGTTTGGCGGAAATGATTCAGGCGCGATTGATTGTCATCGCGACTCGTAGTGGCGGCACGGCCTGGGTGGAAAGCAAGCAGCGGAGTGCGGTACCAACTGTCGGCGTCAGCGATAACGATGCGGTTCTGCGAAGAATGAATCTATTCTGGGGTGTTAAGCCGATTCGTGTTTCTCAGCTTGACGATCCACAGAAACTTTTCGATGAAATCACCAGTTGGGGATGCGGTTCTGGAATGCTTTCTGGGGGAGATATCGTCGTGCTTGTAACGGGAAACGGCGTTGTGGAACGAGCCCACAATTTGTTGGTCGTACTGGATGTGTCTCCCGAAAAATGCTCCATCGAGGCCAACCGCTGAATACGAATAAGGCGTTGCCAGCCT
>SLFV01000203.1 GCA_007124075.1 Roseimaritima sp. | reverse complement strand
ATGCCAGTACCATGGAACGGCAAACATTGAATTGGTGTCACTAACAACCAAACCCAAAGCGATGCTGGTGACTACTGCGCCGATTGCCACACTAGCCATGATTCGCAACGATCCAACCCCAGCGGCAACCAAGATCGCAGCACCCACTAGGCACAACAACGCACTCGTTTCGCCGATGCTCCCCTGAACGGTTCCCAGGAAAGCAGATATCCAACTGATCGGCGCATCCACGACCCCCGACGCCGTTGATGAGGTGAACGTGTACTGAATGCTGCTGAGGGTCGTATCCGCAGGTTGACCGATCGGCGCACTAGCCAAGGCCCCCAAAGCAGTTGCCCCACTAAACCCATCCACGCCCGTCCACACTTGGTCACCGCTGATATCCTGAGCCTGAGCGAAGTACAGATAGGCCCGCGATGTCAAAGCCACATTCAGGAAATTGCGACCCGTGCCACCAAAGACCTCTTTGGCAACAATCACCCCAAACGTGATCCCCACCGCTACCTGCCACAAGGGTATTGCGGGCGGGAGCGTCAGCGGAAATAGCAACCCAGTTACTAGAAACCCCTCGTTGATTTCGTGACCTCGCAGGACACTAAAAATCATCTCGACATGCCCACCGACAAACATGCAAACGCCGTAAATGGGAATGAAGAAAATTGCTCCTAAAATGAAATTATCCAAATGATTCCCGGGGTCGTTTTGAAAACCCAAGTATCGGTGGAACTGATGCTGCCACCCCTGCTCGACCGCAACCTCAGCCTGAGCCATCCGCTCGACGGCCAAGTTAGCTTGATAGCCTGCGTTCCACATGCCAAACAGCGTCACCGGAATTAATGCCACGACAACCGTGATCATCATCCGCTTCAAGTCGATTGCGTCACGAACATGGGTGGTACCCTTGGTTGTTTCGCCCGGTGTATACAGGAACGTATCCAACGCCTCGTAGACCGGATACGCCTGCTCCAGCAAACCGCCCTTCACGAAGTGCGGATGCGCCTTGTCTAGTAAATTCCGAAGTGCTTTCATCGGCCTATCCTTCGTGCTCGATCGTCGTTAGGTTGTCTCGGAGAATCGTCCCATAGTCATACTTCCCGGGACAAACGAATGTACACAACGCCAAATCCTCTTCCTCAAGTTCCAACGCACCCAGTATTTGCGCCTGCTCGGTGTCGCGAACGATCAATGCCCGCAGCAATTGCGTGGGGAGGATATCTAGAGGCATGACTTTTTCATAAGTACCCAGCGGAACCATCGCCCGCTCGCTGCCGCCCGTGCTGCTATTGAAGGCGAATTTTCGATTTTTCAAAATAGCCGAAGCGTAGACACGCGTTAGCGAAAATTTATCCAGCCCAGGCATCTGCCAACCTAAAAATTCGCGATGGTCGCCCTCCTCAATCACTGACACCTGCTGACTGTAACGACCTAAATAATGCGTCGGAGAGACTGCGGTGCGCCCATGCAGAACAGAACCGGAAATCACCCGAGGCTTCAAATCCGCTACCAACTCATCGGCTGTCAACTGTGTCAGGTCGGCACCCAGCCTGGTTTCAACCAACCTTGGCTGCTTGACCAGCGGTCCGGCCAGCGAAATCACGCGACGAACATCCAGTCGGCCCGTTTGCATCAACGCACCGATCGCGGCCACATCCTGGCCATGGATGTACCAGACGTAACGTTCGGCAGAAACGGGAGCAAGCATGTGAATGTGTGTCCCCGGCAAACCGACCGGATGCGGACCAGAGAACGTTTCAACTCGAACTCCGGGAACCTCGTCGCCAGGAATGTCGGCATTGGGCCGTTTGCAAACGTAGGTCGTCCCGTCGGTTAACTTTTGCAAGGCCAGCAAACCCGCTACGAATGCATCCTTCTGGTCGGCAAGAACCACTTCCGGGTCTGCAGCCAACGGATTCGTGTCGATTGCTTGCACAAAGATCGCGTAAGGCTTGCCCGCCGGATCGGCCACTTTGCCATACGGACGCATCCGCAATGCGGTCCATAGGCCGCTGTCCAAAAGCTTCTGGACGACTTCCTCCCGCTGGACAGTCCTCGGGTTGGCGATCCCGAAATCGACGGAATCGTCACCATCAATGTCAATGACCAAAGATTGAAAGCGGCGCTTCTCGCCACGGTTGATTTCCGCAACCGTGCCGCAGGCGGGAGAGGTGTAAACTACTCCCTGAGTCTTCTTGTCAGAAAATAGCGGATCGCCCAACTTTACACGATCGCCGACCTGAACCTGCATCGTGGGCCGCATCCCAATGTAATCCTGCCCCAATAAGGCGGTTCTGGTTACAGGTGGTCCGGCTTGCACCCTTTGGTCGGGATCCCCCTTGATAGGCAGGTCAAAACCCTTTTTTATGACCGTCATCAATACGTCATCCAAGTGGAACAGTAGACGCTTGTGAAATTTTTCACAAGCGCTGGCAAAAAATAAACCGCGACGCTTTCAATCACCGCGGTAGCAGCTTTCTACCATATTCTAGTACTTTGACAAAGGGAGTACTAGGAAAAGTCCGTGGCAGTTTGGTGGCGATCCGAGTAGATTTCGAGCCGCTGAGCGAACGGGGTAGAATTCTCTCCAAAGAATCCCCTAGCGTAAGCTGCGTCACCTTTACGCGAAACAAGATTTCCCCCGGGGTGAGCTACAGCTAAGGCCTGCAATCTCGCAACTCCCTCCCCACGAGCCGGGTTCTTGCTCGCAACAGGATCAGCCGCAGGGGGTTGTGTTTGCTGATCACGTAACCTTTGCAATCGCTTGCGTGACGAACGGCCACATGATTGACAATCTCAGGGCGACAATCCTCTGGTTCCCATCAGGATGCCGGGGGGCCCTTCGTGAGACACCGCCGTACCGGACCGCCAAGATGCGCGTGCCCGCTTGATAGCCAGCAGCTTGTTATGGCACGCTAACGGCCTGTTGAGCACGGGCGTCGGCTTCCGCCAACAGGACATCATGGTACTGCTTCAGTTGCGCAGCAAGCTTCGCATTTTGACGGAAAAGGCTTGTCAGTTGCTGCCTCGTCGACTCGATTTCCTGCTGCAATTTCTCGCTGTAAGCAGAAATCGCTTCCCGCTCCTGGTTGATCTGTGCGATGTCTAGCTCAAGCTGATTTTTATCAACTTGGTTTTTCTGGGTGAGCGAATCAGTCATCGCCATCATCTGCTCCAAGATGCTTTTTTGCTCGGTCAATTGAGCAAACCGATCGCGCACTTCGCGGAGCCGCAGCGTGGCACGACGAAGCACAAATCGATAATCATTCAGCGTGCGGACATTGAAGTTAGCCAAAATTTCCGCGTCTCCCGAATCCCGCAAACGGATCGCTACGTCAGCAGCAACGAAAATTTCGTCCCCCACCACAAACCTTGCGGGCTGGTTGCCCTCCCGTTTCAGACGCCGGTCTACCGCAAGTCCAAAATCAAAAAATCCGCCATCGACGGCCGCACGATCATCACCACTGTCAACCGTTTCGGTAACTGTCTTTAAGAAACGAATCTTAGACCACTGAGTCAACTTTTCGTTCCGAACACGCCCCTGGCCAGCGATTAGATCAGAATCATCATCCACCTCGGCTTGATCCGCAGACGATATTAGATCGCTATCCTCACCGGCACTTTCACCATCTTTCGTGTAGGCATCAAGCGTCTGAGGCAGCAACCGATTCTGGAACAATGTGTTCAACAATTCCGTGTCGACTCGACCAAACATGTTTGTATCGCTGGGTTGTGACCCACTAACCATAAATGGCTGGTGCCCATCGAGCGGCAGCAGCTCGTACAAAGACCAACTGGTGACTCGTCCACTTTCGATAAGCTGCCGCTGCTGTGCGGTGGCCATGCCGGTGATTTTGATTGTGACCTGATTGGGAGTGCTGCTAGTGACGGTGAACTCCCCTAAGTACCTTACCGGTACCTGGAAAGTCTCTGTGCCGATGGAAGTTTCCTGTTCGGCGAATCCGTAAACGATGGCGGTCTCATCGATTAACGCCGCCTGATCCTCCCCGGCATCAGCGCCCTCCGCCTCT
>SLFV01000018.1 GCA_007124075.1 Roseimaritima sp. | reverse complement strand
GCACCATTGACAGAAGCGGTGCTCGAACGCTAACGATATCGCTGTCCGTTGAAAGTGGGGCGAACAACAGGAAAGCAAACATGGCAAAATCGACTGGTAAAGCATTGGTCATCGTGGAATCACCAGCGAAAGCTAGAACGATTTCAAAATTCTTGGGAAAGAATTTTCAGGTCGAAGCTAGCATTGGCCATGTGCGTGATTTGCCTTCAGGTAAAAAAGATTGTCCTGATCGTTTCAAAGCGGAGCATTGGGCGTATCTGGGGGTCAATGTTGACGATGCTTTCGAGCCGGTTTACATCGTTCCTGAAGACAAGAAGAAACAGGTTAAAAAGCTGAAGGACGCCCTGAAGGATGCGGACGAACTGTATCTCGCGACTGACGAAGATCGTGAAGGCGAAGCGATTAGCTGGCATTTGCACGAACTGCTGAAGCCTAAAGTTCCGGTTCGTCGATTGGTTTTCCACGAAATCACGAAGGAGGCGATAGCGGCCGCGTTGGCTTCGCCACGAGAAATCGATGATGGATTGGTCAGCGCGCAGGAGACTCGCCGGATTCTTGACCGATTGTATGGGTACGACGTTTCCCAGTTATTGTGGCGAAAAATTGGTCGCGGGCTGTCGGCAGGCCGCGTGCAAAGCGTTGCCGTGCGGTTGATCGTGCAGCGTGAACGCGAGCGGATGGCCTTTCATTCCGCGACGTATTGGGATCTGGAGGCCAGATTCAAAACCCAAAGCCAGCAAACGTTTCCCGCAACCTTGGTTTCCGTGGGTGATCGCAAAATTCCCAGTGGCAAGGATTTCGATTCCGATACAGGAAAGCTGAAAAACCCCGATTTGCTGCAATTGGACCGCGCCGCCGTGGAGGCGTTGGCCGAGCGGTTACGGGATGTTCCTTTCGCGGTGACCAAGGTCGAATTCAAGCCGTTTAGTGAACGGCCCAAGGCGCCATTTACTACCAGCACGATGCAGCAGGAGGCTAATCGAAAGCTGGGAATGACGGCTCGCAATGCAATGCGTGCGGCTCAGAAACTGTACGAGAATGGCTACATCACTTACATGCGTACCGACAGCACGACGCTGTCGAAGGAGGCTGTCAACGCGGCCAGAAATTTGGTGCGCAGCGAGTACGGCGACCGCTTTCTGCATCCCGAGGTTCGGCTGTACGCCAGTAAAGTTAAAAATGCGCAGGAGGCTCACGAAGCCATTCGCCCCGCGGGTACGGTGTTCCGCAAGCCTGATTCACTGCGTGGGGAGCTGAACCAAGACGAATTCCGCCTCTACGATTTGATCTGGAAACGCACTGTTGCTTGCCAAATGGCAGATGCGAAAAAGCGACGTACCAGTGTGGTGATTCAGGGAGACGATGCCACCTTTCAGGCCTCGGGGACCAGCATCGAATTTGAAGGTTTTTTGCGAGCCTATGTCGAAGGGAGCGACGATCCCGAAGCCGAGCTGGCGGACAAGGAGACGCTGCTGCCTCCCATGCAACAGGCGGATCCGCTGTCGACCGAGGCGTTGCGGCCTAAGGACCATACGACCCAGCCGCCTGCTCGCTACAGCGAGGCAGCATTGACTCGGGTTTTGGAAGAGAAGGGGATTGGACGCCCCAGTACGTACGCGTCAATTATCGAAACGATCCAGGCGCGTGACTACGTTTACAAAAAGGGTAGCGCGTTGGTGCCAAGTTGGACGGCTTTCAGTGTCGTCCGGTTGCTGGAAGAGCACTTTGGGCCGTTGGTTGATTACGAATTTACGGCACAGATGGAGGATTTTCTGGATGCAATCAGTCGCAAGGAAGCGGAGCGACTGGCGTATTTGAAGGAGTTTTATTTCGGCGACAACGAACGCGGCATCGGGCTGAAGCCAAGGCTGGCAGCAAAGATCGATGAGATTGACCCACGGGCAATGGCGATGTTTTCGGTCGGAGCTCCGGAGACGGGTGAGCATCGAGAACAGGTCTATGTTCGCGTTGGGAAGTTTGGTCCGTTTCTGCAACAGGGCGAGCGACGCGGTAGTATTCCGGATGGTCTACCACCGGACGAGTTGACGCTGGAGAAAGCGATCGAGCTGCTGGAGAATTCCGCCACCGATGATCAGCCGTTGGGTCATCACAGTGAATCGGGCAAGCCGATCTACTTGAAAAACGGTCGCTTTGGGCCCTATGTTCAATTGGGCGAGACCGACGATCCGGAAAAGAAAAACAAATCGATCCCCAAGGCGTTGTCAGTGGAAAATGTCACGTTGGAAGTGGCTGAAAAGCTTTTGGCGCTGCCGCGGGATCTTGGGCACCACGAGGAATTGGATGCAAAAATAGAAGCCAATGATGGTCGGTTTGGTCCCTACATTCGGTGCGGCAAGGAAACGCGTTCGTTGCCAGCGGGAATGTCCCCCCTGGACGTGACGCGCGAGCAAGCGATCGAGCTGCTGAAGCAGCCTAAGACGCGGGGACGTAATGCGCCGAAAGAACCGCTGCGAATCTTTGAACAGTCGTCGCCGGTTACGGAGGCTCAGGTTCGAATATTGGATGGACGATACGGGCCCTACGTCACCGATGGTCAAACCAATGCTTCCCTACCCAAGGATGTGACACCCGAATCGTTAACTTTTGAAGCCGCCATTGATCTGTTAGCCGAACGCGCCGCAAAATCACCTCCCAAGAAAAAAGCGGCGAAAAAAGCGGCCAAGAAAGCAACCGGTAAGAAGAAGACGAAAACCGCCAAGGCTAAAAAAGCGACGCCAAAAAAAGGGGTGGCGAAGAAAAAGAAAGGCTAACCGCCTGCTGAAATCGGGCTCTGAATCCCTGCCCGGCTATTTCCATTGCGCGGGCAAAGACAGGGGTAGGGTATTCAATGCGGTAACTGCTTTCAAAACCAGCCCCCACGAACATTGCCTGTTATTTCCACAAAGGGCCACCGCATGAATTATGATTACCAACAGATCTCGAAAATGATTGACCATTCGCTGCTGCAGCCCATGATGACGTGGGACACGCTGGAGGCGGGTTGCCGCCTGGCGGTGGCGTACGACGTTGCCAGTGTCTGCATCGTCCCGTATGCCCTCCCCGCGGCGGTCAACTGGTTGGCCGGTTCAACCGTCCAGCCCAGCACGACCATTGGTTTTCCCCATGGTGGGCATACTACATCGATCAAGGCGAAGGAGGCGGAGCAGGCGATCAGCGATGGTTGTCAAGAGCTGGATATGGTCTGCAATGTCTCCAAGGTCCTGAGCGGGGATTGGAACTACGTCCGCTATGACATCCGGGCGGTGATCGAACCTGCGCATGCGGCGGGAAGAAAAGTAAAGGTCATCTTTGAAAACTGTTACCTCCAGAAGGATCACAAGCGACGGTTGTGCGAGATCTGCTGTGAACTGCAAGCCGACTGGGTGAAGACTTCGACCGGATACGGCACCGGCGGAGCAACGATGGAGGATCTTGAATTGATGGTCCAGCATGTCGCGGCCCCGGTGCAGGTGAAGGCTGCCGGGGGAGTCAGGGATCTCGATACGCTAATTAGGGTGCGGCAGTTGGGGGTGACTCGGGTTGGAGCCAGCGCTACCAAGGCCATGCTGGACGAATGCCGCCAGCGGTTGGGGTTGCCAGCCATTGAAGCTTCAGCCCCCGATACCGGTTCCGGATATTGACGCGACAGCCGGTTCGTCAAGGCCGTTTGCCACCCAGTTGGTCTGCACGTGTTGGATCGTAGTCAGGGTTGGGAACAGGCATCGCGGCTCCGACATCTTGCCGCCACGCGGCCAGTTGTTGACGCAGCGCCTCGGCACGACTGGGTTCGCTGGCAGCGAGGTCATGCTGTTCGCCCAAATCATCGTGTAAATTGTAAAGCTCCAGCCGACTGTCTTCGAAAAATTCAATCAGTTTCCATTGGCCTGCACGGATTGCGCTGGCTGGGGTACTGTGATGGTAATGTGGCAGGTGCCAATATAGTGCGTCATGCTGCGGCGGTTGCTGCGGTGTTTGCCACTGGCCGGCAAAGCTGGCACCATCCAGCGGATGACCGGGATTCGGTTGCAATCCAGCAAGCTGCAACAATGTCGGGTAAATGTCGATCGTTGTCGTTGGCTGGTCACTGACGATTCCTGCGGGAATCGTGGCGGTCCAACGCGCTATCCCCGGGACACGAATCCCTCCTTCGTACAGCGTCCCCTTTTCTTCACGAAGCGGGTGATTGGAGGTCACAATCCGACCGTCTTGTTGGGTTTCCAAGCCGCCGTTGTCCGAAACGAACAGTACCAGCGTCCGCGTTCCCAGCCCCAAGCGGTCGACTTCCGCCACCAAACGCCCCACACTTTGATCCAATTCCTCCACCAGTCCTGCGTATTCAGGCAGGCTGGGATAACCCGGCTGAGCGGGTTTTCTCTGATATTTTTCCAACAGTTGGGCCGTCGTCGATAACGGAATGTGTACCGCATTGTGCGAAATCTGGACAACAAACGGGAGCTGCTGATGGCGTCTCATGAAGTCGATTGCCCGAGTGGTTAGATATTCCGTTGTCCGGACTGGCTTGCTTTCGCCCGTGATCCGCGGTGGCAACTGGTTGCCTTTGGATTCAAATACTTCCTGCCAACCTTGGGCCTGTGGACCAAAATCGCCAGCGCCTAGATGCCACTTGCCAAAGTATCCGCTGGCGTACCCCGCAGCGGTCAATCGCTCCGCAAATGTTTCAACTTCTAGAGGCAAGTGTCGGGGTACGACCGGATCGATCAATTTGGCAAACGGACGCCGGTGCCCAGGGATATGCTGCGTGATCCCGAACCTTGCCTGGTCTTGCCCCGACTGAATATTGGCTCGCGTGGGTGAACAGACGGGGCCCGCGTAGAACTGGGACCATCGCAGTCCCTCCGCTGCCAAGCGATCAATCGCGGGAGTTTCATTGAACCGATTTCCATAACATCCCGCGTCGGCCCAGCCTAAATCATCCGCCAGGATCAGCACGAAATTGGGTGGACTTACCGCCCAGGCCACGGACCGGTGAATCGATTCACTGATCACGCAAGCCAACAATCCAAGCAATGCCGGGCCAGCCCATCGGGTAAGTAGAGGCAGGGAACCAAGCATCAGGTACTTTTTTCCGAAAAAGGCCCCCTGGGATGCTGGGCACAAACAACAACGAAGGCCTCTTTCCGGATTATCGTTTAGCACCCGATCATTCATTGCGAATCCCCTTTTCGTGGTCTAACGCCCCAACGAGTCAGCCAGTTCGGGAGCCTGGTAGACGCTGCGCAGCACCTCCCGGATCGCTGCGGCCGCCACGGAGACAGCACGTCCCTGTTGGTCGCTGAAAACATAATCGTTGGTTAGGCTTTGAATATTTCCGTCAAAAATCAGCCCGACCAGTTTGCCCTCACGGTCCACTACAGGGCTGCCACTGTTGCCACCAATGATGTCTGCGGTGCAGACAAAGTTCATCTGTACTTGACCATCGACGTTGGGACGTTTCTTCAACCAGCGTGCGGGTAAATCGAAGTCCTCCTGTCCCGCGTGGGACTCCGCGTGCTGGTAGGTCCCCGCTAAATTGGTCCAAGGCGCGATCCACTGGCCATCCTGATGGTAACCGCGCACGGTGCCAAAAGCTAGTCGCAGAGTGAACGTGGCGTCCGGGTAGGTATCGGTTCCACGAATTGCGTTGGTGGCTTGCGTGATTTGCGTGTAGGCCTGGCGTTCCTGTTCCTCCAAAGCTTCGCGCTGCTGACGCAGTTGACGATAATGTGGTTCCATCAACCGAGCCAGTTGGATCATGGGATCTGTCGACGCGTGCACTGCAGATTGTCCCGCGTCAACCAACGCTTGGCGCTTAGCTACGTCGGCCAATTCGGTTTCCGCAATCAATTCAGTGGCTCGCGGTCGCGGTCCCTTTCCCGCCAGAATTTCAACCACTAATTCGTCGTCACCCCCTCGCTGTTCAACCAATCTCGCGATTTCATCGCTAAGTTTGGCTCGCTCTAAATCATCATAAATCGGTGCTTCGCTGAGGAGGTCTTGCAGAAGCGATTCGCGCCCCGCCTGAGCGTACTCCCGCAAGCGTTGTTCGTTCGGTTTCGCGTCTTCTTCGGCCATCAGGTTTAGCGTTTCCGCAATCTCGTACAGTCTGCTGCGAAAACTGGTCGTTTGCCGCAAAAGCGCAGCTTTTTGCGCCTGAATTTCACTGATTTTGGACCACGCTGCCGCTAAGGGTGCCAGGGACGGATCGTTCGCCACTGCGGCCAGCAACTCTGTTTCCGCTGTTTGTTTAGAGAAAATCGTTGCGGGATCCTGCAGCCCCGCCAACATTCCGGTGTAGGCCTTGCGAGCATTCTGGATGCCAAACAATTCGTCGCGTCCGCGCCGTCTCTGCTCCCGGCCTTGCAGGCCGTACTGCTGCAGCATGATTTCCTTGCGGCGAAGATAATCCAGCACGAAAGGGATGCGTTGATCACGCAAGAACTTCAGCGCGTCGACCGTAAACATTCGCTGCGTCCGCCCCGGATGGCCGGAGACAAACACCAGTTCATCCTCCGTGAGCGCCGTATCACGCCAACGCAGAAAATGCTCCAGTTTGGCAGGCTGGCCGTCTTCGTAAACGCGCATCAATGTTGCATCCATGCAATACCGCGGATATTCAAAGTTGTCCGCGTCACCGCCAAAAAATGCAATCGCCGTTTCCGGTGCCCAAACCAATCGCACGTCGGTGTATTTTTTGTAGCGATACAAGTGGTAGGCCGCGCCTCCGAACAACGTCACCACGTCACTGCGAAAGCCAGTTTCATCCAAGGATTCCTTCTCAATCGCCACCATCACCGCGCGGCGGGCCGCCGCCGCCGCATCGGCGTCCAAGCCTTCCGGTACAGCCGCCTGAACACGTTCGGTCACGTCAACAATCGCCACCAATTGGTTCAATTCCAGATCGGGAGCGCGTAGTTCGTCTTCATAGCGTTCAGCCAAAAAGCCATCATCCATGATGTTACGTTCCGCAGTGCTCAGTTTGTACAACGTGTCGCTGGCCACATGATGATTGGTCAGGACCAATCCGTCGGATGAGACAAACGAACCGGAGCCACCGACATTGAAGCGGACCGAAGAAAGACGGAGGTGGTCGACCCATGCTTGCCCGGGTTCGAATTGATACCTCTGTTGCAACCGCTCGGCCGGTAAATCATTAAACAGCCACATCCCCTCATCAGCACGACAGATGGTGCAGGCGGACAGGGCGAAGAAGATGGTAAAAACCAAGGAAGAAAACAGCGGGGACATGGATGGCTTCTCGGTCGGGATGGTTAGTTAAAATGCGGGCGGGCGAATAAGAAATCGCCCCAGGCAAAAGCATATCGGCAAAAGTTTGCCTCGGCGACCCGTTCAGACCAGGGGCAACCCGGACAGTCTTCCGCAAGGATAGGCATTCGGAAACAGGCGGTTATGATAAGCTCTAAGGGATCAATAGCTGACGTCCTCTTAGCCCTCTCCAGTGATCTCTCCCGCAATTATTCTTTTTTTCTAGCATGCTGATGAGCAGCAAGGATTCCAACAGTCGCCAGCCATCTGCGGTGCCGTGGACCCAAGCGGGCAGCGCGGCGGCCTTTGTCATTCGATACGTCAGTCCGATGCGTCGCCAGTTGGTCCTTTGGTTGCAGGACGAACCACTGGCAGATCAGGCGTTGGCGCTCTTCATCAACCATCTGGTCAGCAAGGGTTACGGTTCCCACTGCAAGGGAAGGCTCAGGGATTTTTTGTACCGAGGCATGCTGTCTAGCGTCAAAGTTTGCCTACATAAAACGGAATCCGCCGATCGTCCGGTAGTTGATTTGCGTCGGTTGCAATGCGACCCGTCAGGCTGGATAGAACACTGGACGCAATGTTTGCAGGATCATGCATGGCGAGGTCTGGAGCAGTGGCAACACAACAATCCTGGACAGCTTGATTTCGTGCTGATGCAGGCCACCCTGCGGCAACCAGCCGCATCACTGCCTGTGCTGGCGGCTAACGTCACTGCGGAAACCGGCCAACCCATCGATCAGCAAACCTTGCCAGAACAAATACAGGCGGCACGGAGGCGTTGGCTGAATCTATTGGCAAAAGAAGTCGCGTTGACACTTGACCAACCCAGCCGGGAAAGCATCCGTGATGAAATGCAGGTTCTGAAGCTAGCGTCCCTGGTCAGCGGTTGAGGGCCACAGCGCCAAGAGATTCGCAAGCAGAATAAACAGGCCGCCCACCAGCATGCTGGCGGTAAGTGACTCGTCGACGTAGGCAATCCCGCACAAAACACTAAACCACCCGGGCAGGAACATCGCCCAAGCTGATGCAAACAACGGTTCCACCGTGTAAATCACTGCCGCTTGGCCCGCCGAAACCGCTGGCTGATACTTGTTCATCCAGGTAAACGCCAGCAAAGTCCCAAAGACGGACATCCAGATAATCAATAGGTAATAACGTGACTGCAACCCGATGCCGACCCAAGTCTCCGGCAAGTTCTCGGGGATGCGTGGTGCCGCAATCAGAAAACACAGGCAGCCGAGAACAAAGGTTGTCAGGAACATACTGGGGGTGAAGATGGCCGAATCGTAGCGTTTTCCTAAACCGTCCAGCAGTAAGATTTGGATGCTGAACAGAATCGCGGCCAGGGTAGTCAACCCATCCCCCAATGTCCAATGCTGCATCGCATCGTCGGAGATCGTCGGCTTGCCCTCCGACCACCGCAGCATCCCAGCCAAGATCGCGACTCCCAACAATGCTACCATCGCCGCCCCCAGAACATTCAGCCGAGGCCATTTTCGCCCTAAGCAGGCTGCCAGTAGTGGTGTGAAAACGACCGCAAGGCTGGTCAAAAAACCACTTCGCGAAGCTGGTATCGTGGCCAAGGCAATGACTTGCAAAACGATTCCAGCAAAGAAAAATGTTCCGATAGCGACGCCTGACCAGAAATGCGGGGCTTTGACACGCCTACATAGCCGATGGGCGAAAAAAATTAGTAACGCCAGCGCTAAACCGAAACGCGAAGCTATCAACCAACCTGCCGATGCGGCACGAAACCAACCGGACGATGCGTCGGTCACTACCTGAAAATGTTGGTCCATTTCCAGATTTAAACTGCGGACGATCGGGAACGATGTTCCCCATAACGCATTGACGGCAATTAGGGCTGCAATGGCCAAACGCCGATCATACTGGGGGACTGCGGCAGTCATCGGTTCTGCGACCTGAGGGATATTGCCAGTTAGGGTTGATGGCCGATGCAGATCAGATGTTGTTCGGTACGGAAGTATAGCCGCCCGCCACTGGCCGCCGGAGAGGCATAGCAAGCTTCACCTAACGCATTTTCCGAAACCACGTCGGAACCCTGCTGCACGTCGATGATCTTGGTCGTTCCATCGTTGTCGGTAAAGTAAACCAAACGATCGGTTGCGATCAATGAGGCACTAAAACCACCGGCCAATCTCGCTTGCCATAAGCGTTCCCCGGTGGCGGAGTCGAAGCAACTGGCCGTACCCCGGTCATCGGGCACGAAGAGCCGGTTTCCCACCAGAACCGGCGAGGGGACATAGCAACGAACATATTGGTTGACATGCCATGCCACATGGGACTGGGTCACATCGCCTTGGCCCCCGCTGGTGATCGCCATGACATGATGTGTGGGGTATCCACCAGCAAGCAGAAACCGCTGCCCATCAAACGACAGCGAGGCAACAAATTGCTCCGTCGGTCCTTCGACTTTCCAGATTTGCTGCCCATCGCTGACGCGAAACCCAGCAACATGCCCACTGCCGGAGAAAACCGCTTGATCTTGCCCGTCGATCGTCCGAATAAGCGGCGTAACGTAACTGCGAATGCCTTGCTGGCGGGGCGTTCGCCAGACTTCCGCACCCGTCTGTTTATTAAATGCCGCAACATAACTATCCCCATCATGATCGCCATTGAGAATCACCAAATCGTGATGGACCACGGGACAACTGCAGAATCCATGAGCACTAATGAAGGGGCCAGCGTCAATCTGCCAATGAATTTCCCCGTGGAGGTCGAGTGAGGACAAAATGATTCGCCCCGGTGTAATATCTCGTTCGCCGCTGACATTGGGAGCGGGAATCGTTTCACCGCTGACCTTCAGGAACGCTACGAATAGATGTTTTCCATCGGTCGCGGGCGTTGCCGAGGCATGGCTATTGAGTTTGTGTAACGTCTCCAGAGGACTGGTTAGTACGACCGTTTGCCACAGCAGCGACCCCGAATCCGCGTCCAAACACAACAACAGACGTTGCTGCCGTTCGGGAAGGCAGGACGTTATGAAAACTCTTTTGCCCCATACAATCGGAGACGAGTGCCCCACGCCTGGCAGCTTGAATTTCCAAGCCACATTCTGATTTCTTGGTACATCCCAGAACTGCGGCAGGTCTTGGTTCTGCACCGTGCCATCACCTCGAGGGCCACGCCATTGAGGCCAATTTTCACTGTGGGCCTGTGAAAGCGAGGCCAAGACGAACAGTAGCAGAACATGGATCAGGATTGCCAGACGAACCATTTCCTAAAGCCCCTTGGATTCGGTGTTCAGTATCCGCGACGCATCATGCGGAAGGTGCCGCTGTCGCGACGACCACGGAAATCAGCGTGAAAGTGATCCGGTGTGATCGTCGCGTGCATTTGATAATTACCTACGAAAGGCATCCGCTTGCTAGAAGTATACTGATCGACGGTACCCGGGACGCGGTCCAGGCGAGCTCGATAAACGAAGGGGACGACCAGGGCAAACCGCCCCGCAAAGGTGGCTTGGTATTGATTCGTATTGAGCGGTCGAATCCGTGCCCGCAATGGCCCCCTGTGACCAGTGGGGGCGCTGTACCAGCCCCCTTGCCAACGCCCGGCCGGGGAGGCAGCGTGGAGTGATGAAGCGACCATCAGCAAACAGGCGACCGCGACTACGGCTAACCGGCCCAAACGTTTTGGTGAATGCATCGTGAACCTCGTTGAGAAACTCTGGAGTGGGTGGAATGAAAGGTTTGACTTTGGGGAATCCCCGGTCGCGGCAACCAACGGGTACCACTGTCGGCATCGTAACCATTCGTGGCAATTCTAGCGCCAGACCACCCTCCCCATCCTAATTGGCCTCGCGTTGCGGAGAAAGACTCCGCACGTGGAAGTGCCGCTTTGGTGACAGGCCCATGCCGAATTCGCAACGGTTCGGGAAGAACCTCGCCATTGATCCCCCCCGCAAAGGCACGTTCAACCGCACACACATTCTCCGGCGATCGTTATGCTACCATTGTAAAGGAGCGCTACCGCTGAAAAATAACTTCGCTTCTTCTCATCGTTTTGTCACGCCGCGTGACAGCTCCAACTGATACCTTCTTCAAGGACCCCCCTACTTGAAACGCCCAAACTGGACCACGGGATATTGCACCAACGTGCATGCCGGTACCGATGTACCAACGATTCAGGCCAATCTAGACCAATACGCTGTCGCGGCCAAAAAGGAGCTGCAGCTCCCGGAACTGGGTGTTGGCCTGTGGCTGCCGGCGGAGGCGACGACGCAATTGCTCGATAGCAGACGCGCTGAAGAATTCTCCGATTGGCTTGGCCAACGTGGCTTGCGATCCTACACGATCAACGGTTTCCCGTACGATAACTTCCATCAACCGATTGTGAAACATCGGGTATATGAACCCGGCTGGTGGACCGAATCGCGTCGCGATTACACGATAGGGCTCGCACTGGTGTTGGACCGTCTGTTGCCACCAGGTGAACTAGGATCAATCAGCACACTACCAATTGGCTGGCCCAGTTCCTCGGGATGGCGGACGGACCAGCAACGCTTGCAACAAGCAGCCCAGCATCTGCATCAAGTCGCCGATCGGTTGCACGAATTGGAGCAATCTTCCGGGCGAAGGATTGTTATCGCGATTGAACCGGAACCCGGTTGCTTGCTGGACACGGCTGATGATGTCACGAATTTTTTTGAACACTATCTGCAACAGCAGACACATCGCCGCTATCTGACGGTCTGCCATGATATT
This sequence comes from Roseimaritima sp., assembly GCA_007124075.1. Classification (GTDB taxonomy): domain Bacteria; phylum Planctomycetota; class Planctomycetia; order Pirellulales; family Pirellulaceae; genus Roseimaritima. Next base: position 2,277 of record SLFV01000018.1, on the reverse strand, counting down.
TGCCATAGCGCGGTGATGTTCGAAGACCAATTGGAGGTGCTGCAAGCCTATTCCGCTGCCGGTCTGACGGTTGGCAAAGTACAGGTCAGCAGTGCGATTGAGGTTCATTGGGCAGTGATGTCGACTGGCCGAAAGCAGGAAGCACTACGGCAGTTAATGGAATTTGCCGAAGACCGTTATTTGCACCAAACGGGCCGCTTTCAGCATCCCCAAGGCTTGACGTTGGCGGAAGATCTGCCTGATCTCACGCAGGGTATCCAGGCGCAGTCGATTCAAGACGACATTTGGCGCGTCCATTTTCATGTTCCGATTTTCCTGGAAGCGTTCGGCAACCTGGCTTCCACCCAGCAGGAAATCCTCCGCTGCTTACGCTATCTGCGGCACCCCGAAGCCCCCACATTCACAGGGCACCTTGAGGTAGAAACGTATGCTTGGAGCGTCCTGCCAGCCGTCATGCAGCGCGAAGGTCTAGGTAAGGACATCGCCCGAGAAATAAGTTGGCTGCGGCAGCAATTATTGCGAGAAGGACTGAATTAAGAATCGGTTCGGAATCCCTTGCAACGGCGAATGAGCGTTTTTCGTCATTCGCCCGTCGCGGAGGTCACGACCGGATCGGCAGCAATTTCGCTTTCATCATGAACAAACGGATCGCTGTACTGCGGGGCAGAAAGAAGAGAGTCATCCGTTAGGGTTCTCATGAAAGCCACCACCGCGTCAACATCATCCTGTCGCATCGCCAGACCCGATGTGTCCTCCAAGTGCAGACGCTGATCCAGATTCACATGAGGCCGGATGCTCCAATTGTAATGCTCCACAACCGCTTCCAACGTAGTGAATCGCCCGTCGTGCATGTACGGACCGGTCACCTCGACATTCCGCAAGCTGGGCGACTTGAATCTACCCAGGTCGCCGCGGTCGCCAGTAACCCCCGCAACTCCTGGGTCCAGTGGCAAATCAGGGGGCGTATGGGTATCGCTATCGATTCCGTTAACCACTGCTTTCTCAACATAAAAAAATGCAAACTGCTTGGAAATACCCGCGGGGCTGGCAACATGACAACTTGCACAGCGAGCCGCGCCGAAAAAAAGATCCTTTCCACGATTCTCCAGGTCGCTGAAATTCGCAAACGGGGCTTCGACCGACGGGGCGACCGCCAAGCCTTGATCGTAACGCGAGTCAAACGAAACAATCGAGCGAACAAACTGAGCCAGCGCGGCCGCAATCCGCTGCCGACTGACGGCGGGGTCGCCAAACGCGGCTTGAAACAGTGGCGGGTACCATGGTTCCGCCGCCAACTGAGGCACCAATTGGGTCAAGTCATGCCCCATTTCGATTTCATTTTCGATTGGCATCAGGACCTGCTGTTCCAGCGATTCGGCACGCTCGTCCCAGAAAAAACGGTCGTTGCGGTAGTAACGCAGGTTTACGAGGCTCATCGAATTCCGGTCGACGGGTTGGCCTTTAAACCCCAGGCTCACACGGCGATCGTCGGTGAAGGCGCGTGACTGTTGGTGGCAGCTAGCACAGGATGTCGTTCCATTTGCCGACAAAGTCGAGTCATAAAAAAGGACCCGGCCCAGTGTTGCCCCATGGTCGGTGATTGGGTTTTCCGCAGTCGTGTTGTCGTACTGAGTCGCGACTTCGGCTACATGCTCTGGTAGTTTTACTTGGCTATAAGGAAAAGGTGCCGCTGGCAAATTCAATGCCCGGGACTGCGGTTCAGCCGCAGTGACCGCGGCGGTCGGTGTCACAGTGACGACGAATGACAGTGTCCAATTCGTCATGGCATTCACGCGTAAGGGCATAGCAAATCAGGCCAACGGCAACTGGGGCGAACAGGGCACGGCGCAAGCTACTGAGCCACTATAGAAATATTGTTAACCCCATGACCCTCCGGACGGCAAGTGGAATTCCGCCGTCCAGCCGGACCTTCCCGTGCCGTGAGTCTGCGCAGGGCCGAACGAAAAAACGGCCTTCTTGCCGGTGCAGCCAAGAAGACCGTTGCATCAATGACTAGCTCGTCTGAAAGACGTCATTCACCATGGCGTCATCAAGACAGCGCTACTGCTGCAGCGATACCGATTCCTGGCCTGCCCGCGACCCCATGCCACCCCAAACACCGTAGGGGCTGAAACCGCTCATTGTCCAACCAGCGGCTTGATTACCGGTGTCAATCGTTTCACTAACAAATGAAACCGAACCGTCGCCGAGCAAGACGTTTACCCCTCCAGGGTGGAGACTGGTGGCGGTCGACAGGATAAAATCTGAGTCGTGAAT
>SLFV01000310.1 GCA_007124075.1 Roseimaritima sp. | reverse complement strand
GTCAGTATCGGCGACTTTGTGCTTAATGGTGGCGAAGTTGCGGCGATGATTATTATTGACGCGGTCGTTCGCTTATTGCCGGGAGTTTTGGGAGAGGAACTAAGTCATTTTGACGATTCATTCAGTCGTGGAAACCGGATCCTGGAATTTCCTCAGTACACGAGGCCACGCCAGTACCGAGGGCACGTGGTTCCCCAAGTACTGCTGAATGGAGACCACCAAAAAATCGCAGCATGGCGGGCCGAAGCCAGTCGTCTGCGGACTGCGGAACGACGAAACGATTTGTTGGACAGTGACCCTTCCGACCTCTGAACCGGCGGAAACCAAAATCAAGTCGACCTAAAGCAATTAATATGAAGGACCGTGCGGCAAAGAAGTGCCCGTCCGGTTTGTAGAACTGAATCATTCAAACTTTCACAAAGGAACCCAACAGTGTCGCAACAAATCATGGAGCTGGTCGAAAAGAGCAGCTTGAAGGAAGAAGCCCCGCAATTCGAAATTGGAGACTTGGTCGATGTGCACACCAAGATCCTGGAAGGCGACAAGGAACGCATCCAAGTCTTCTCCGGGACGGTGATTGCGCGTGCCGGCTCCGGGACTCGCGAGACCTTCACGGTCCGTCGTATTGTTGCGGGTGAAGGGGTGGAACGGAAATTCCCGATCCACAGTCCACGAATTGCCAAAGTCGAGGTCAAACGCAGCAGCGTCGTCCGTCGCGCGAAACTGTATTTCCTGCGAGATCGGATCGGTAAGGCCGTGCGATTGAAAGAACGCCGTCGGAGCTAAACGGTTCGTTGGCGACTTGGAAAGCAATTGTCGGGCGACTGGTTGGTCGGTTCAAGGATCGACGACGGCCGGAATTTAATACTTCGCTGCCAATTGGAGTCCGTGGTGAAGTGGTTGCCGCCCGCGAGTTGCGCAGGAAGGGATACCGGATCATCGCGTCGTCCGAACGCGGGCCGACCGGTGAAATCGATTTGATTGCTCTGGACGACAAAACGCTGGTGTTTGTCGAGGTGAAAACGCTGGCGTCCCAGAAACCAGGGCATCCCGCCGATCGTGTTGACCTGGCAAAGCAGCGACGGATTACCCGTGCGGCGATCATCTTTCTGAAACAAAACAGGCTGCTGGAACATCGTGCCCGATTTGATGTCGTGGCGGTTTGGTGGCCAAAATCGTCGCCCCAACCGACGAAGATCCAACATTACATCAATGCGTTCGATGCCCAGGGAGATGGTCAGTGGTTTTGTTAAGATCGAGCAATTAATAACGTCGTGGTTGTAATAACGTCGTGGTTGGTTTTCCACACCAGCGGACCTCTCTCACCGGCACCCACTGCGGCGCGCCACGATTGCCCCTGGGGCCCTTGCGGAAACATGGGAAAATCGAAAAGAGGAAGAGGGTCCGCCCCGTTTGCAATAGCCAGCTAAGGCTATCGCCACGTGGCCCTTACGAGAAAACCGCAGTCCAGCCATCGTTGCTGCGACGACTGCAAACGCATCGGTTTGTGTTGAAGCTGAATTCCGCGGCCCGCTTGGCCTTGCAGCCAGGCTGCAACCTCCTGCTGATTGACCGACTCGCTGTGCCCGGTAACCAGCAGGCGGCAAGGAGGGGGCGATAGCAACTGCAAACAGTTGCTAAGTAACGGATACAGATCTCGTTCCAGACGCCAAGCCTTCCCGCGAGGCCCGTGACCATAGGCTGGTGGGTCCAATACGATAGTTTGGTACCGGTTTCCACGCCGCAGTTCGCGAACAACAAACTTGGAAGCATCGTCGACCAAGAAGCGGATCGTGGTGTCGGTTCCCGACAGCTCCGCCGCTCGCTTGGCGGCCTGAACATTCGGCTTTGCCGCGTCGACATGCACAACCTGTGCCCCCCCGACAGCCATGGCAATCGAACTGGCACCGGTGTACGCAAACAAATTTAATGCTTGCTGTGGTTGCGCACTGGGCAACTGGCGTCGCAACCAAGCCCAATTATCAAACTGTTCTGGAAACAGTCCGATGTGCCCGAACGGCGTCGGGGACACGGGCATCAGAAACCCAGCGCAGTCAATCATTAACCCTCGAGGCCATGGCGTGGTGAACTGCCAGGTCTTTTCGACGGAATCGAATCTGGCGTCAACCGCGGGCCTAACGTGCTGGATTGGCTTCGCTCGCTGAGCGGCCGGACTGGGACGATCCAAAACGTAATCACCCAACGCTTCCCATTTGCGTCCGTCGCCAAAGTCGATCAACCGATAGGGAACCCCGTGTGCCATGCTGCTTCTGCGTGAAAACCGTGTTTATCCGGTGCTGTGAACCAAAGCGGCGAAGGCCTTGATCAGTCGCAGCGTGATCGGCCCTGGCACGCCGTCACCGATCATCCGGTCGTCCAATTTGACCACCGGAATCACCTCCGCCGCACTACCGGTCAGAAAGCATTCCTGAGCGATGAAGATGTCGTGACGAGTAAACGCGATTTCCGCGACTGGGATGGCTTGCTGGCGGGCAAGTTCCAACACCACATTCCGCGTGATCCCCTCTAGGATCCCCGCATCAATCGGTGGAGTCAGTAGGGAGCCGCGACGAACAATGAAAATGTTGTCACCCGTACACTCCGCGACCTCGCCTTTATGATTCAGCATCAACGCTTCGACACAGCCAGCGCGTGCCCCTTCCATTTTGGCCAAGATGTTGTTCAAATAGTTCAGGCTTTTAATCCTCGGGCTGAGCGCGGCGGGATGATTCCGAATCGTCGCGGCCGTAATCAGCTCTAAACCTTTTTCATAGTACTCCTGGGGATATAAAGCGATCTTGTCCGTGATGATAATGACTTCCGGATTGCAGCAACGATTCGGATCCAGCCCCAACGTCCCGCTGCCGCGAGTGACCACTAAGCGAACATACGCGTCGGCCAAATCGTTGCGGCGCAAGGTCTCTTTCACCGCAGTCGCCATTTCTTCCTTTGACCCCGGGATTTGCAATTGGATGGCTCGGGCCGATTCCCACAGACGGTCCAAATGCTCCTGCAACTGGAAGACTTTGCCGCTGTAGCTCCGCATTCCTTCGAAAACTCCATCACCGTACAGCAATCCATGGTCGAAGACGCTGATTTTCGCATCCTCCCGGTCAACCCAATTTCCGCTGATGTAAACCTGCAAAGCCATAAAAATCCAGGATCTAATTTAGAAACCAACAATGCGTGAAACAGCCCCCGATGACTGGTCCTTCACTAATCTAGTCGAAACAACAATGTTAGGTAAGCGACGCACGCCTCAGGTCGATGCGCGCGTCGTGTGACGCTTTTGATCCGCAAGAAGCATCTGACTGCGATGGCCACATGCCCCCCTTCTGAAGAAGGGGGCCCGATGGGCTGGACCATGCTTGAAAGATCAGCGTCGTGGCGTCAGACTATCGTACCGTACGTGATCCGTTTCAACCTTGCAGGAGTCCATCGATGCCTCGTCCCGTTACTTTGTTCACCGGCCAATGGGCTGACCTTCCTATCGCCGAAATGGCCAAGATGACCAAGGACTTTGGTTATGACGGGATTGAACTGGCGTGTTGGGGCGATCACTTCGAGGTTGACCGCGCTGTGGCCGAGGACGATTACTGTGCCAAGAAACGCGAACATCTAGACCAATTAGGTCTGCAGTGTCATGCCATCAGTGCACACTTGGTCGGTCAGGCAGTGTTGGATAACATCGACGAGAGACATCAAGCGATTTTACCGGACTATGTTTGGGGGGACGGCGATCCAGCAGGTGTTAACGCGCGAGCCGCCCAGGAGCTGATGAACACGGCTCGGGCTGCGCAAAAGTTTAACGTCGATGTGGTCAATGGATTTACCGGCAGTAGCATTTGGCACTTGCTGTATTCCTTCCCCCCCGTGTCGCCAGCGATGATCGATGCTGGATTCGATTTACTGGCCGAACGCTTCAACCCGATCCTGGACGTCTTTGGCCAATGTTGCGTCAAGTTTGCTTTGGAAGTGCATCCAACCGAAATTGCATTCGACATTTACACCGCTCAGCGAGCGTTGGAGACCCTGGGACACCGTCCTG
>SLFV01000023.1 GCA_007124075.1 Roseimaritima sp. | reverse complement strand
ATGCGAAGTGCGGAGTTCCGGTGTTGGAGTCGTCAGTTGTTGCTTGGGTTTCGCGTGATTCGTGGTTGTGTCCGACCGTTCCGGTTTTGTGTACTTTGTGCTCTTTTGTGGCTATTCGGGTGAATTTGCACTCACGTGGCTCCGCATCTCCGAGGCGGAGGGGCGCAGGTTCTTGGCCAGCAAGCCTGAGAACTCTCGCCCGGCAAGCGGGGAGGATCTGACGGAGGTCGGAGAACGGAGGAAGGACGACGGAGGTCGTGACTCGCACTTGGGCAACTGCACAGGAAACGAAATGGTTGGTCGAACACCGCAGGGAGAATTCGAATGCGTAGGCGAGCGTTTTTTCAGACGACGGGCATCGGCGCCGGTTGCCTTGTGCTCAAGGGGGCGGGCATCGCTTTTGCCCAGGATGATGCCAACTCATGGTGGGAATCGCGGCCAGCTTGTTGTTGCGGCACGCTGGCCGGCGAACCTGAACTGCCGTACGTTCAGGACCTGCAAACCGGTCTGTACACGTTGATCCTGTGCCCTCGGGTCTCAGTACGCGGGGCCTTTTGCTTCTTCTGCGGCGGTCATCCGCAAGGGCCGTGGCAGACACACCCCGCTTGCTGCACCTGCGGTTGGTTGGCGACCTGGGCTGCTGATCCCTCGTCGGCGATTCAATGGGAACAGGAGGTCCTGGAGTGCTACGTCTTGACGGCTGGTGGAGAACGGCAGGCTCACTGGCCGATCTACTTCTGCCCGAGTTGTGGCGGACTTGCGCCCAGTGCGCTGGTCTGATTTGTCGCGTTACTTTCCTCATTTGACGGGAGCTTTTGGGTCTGGACCAAGAATCAACAGACGCTCAAGATGGCCTGGCGTCTGTGGAAATGGGAATTGGAGAATCTGGCCCCTGCGCTGATGGCGAGTTGTCGTTGCCACGGCAAGCACATGGTACCGCACTGTGCGGGGCAGGCGTTGCAGGATCTCGGGCTCCGCTGGCCCCAGGAGCATTTGCTGGATCCGAAACGCTGGATGCCGTTGCTGCGTGAGACCCTCGGGATCAGAACACGGCTGATCCGCCGCTGACCATTCCATAACGATCTTTCCCCCACAAAACTGGACGCCCCATCGAACCATGCCTGGATCCGTCTGTCTATTTCCCCCGTGATGGCCCTGATCAACGCAGCCCTGCGTAACCGTTACGCACGCACCTGGCCTGATTTGTAAAATACCGCCTGTGGTCCCGGAAGCCGACGCCGATTCAGCTTGCTCAAAACGCGGGTAGCGGATCGGCTGCTTTTTACTTTTTCGACGTCGACGTTTCCAGCCATCATCCGCAGTCGTCGTTGCTAATCAGTTCACGGTCATCGCGACAGCCGCTGTTTCGCCTTCGCGGCTGATGGCTCCGATCGCTGTGTGTCCATCGGCCGGATCGCTTCAGGTTTCGTGCCACCACGGTATCGATTGGCAGGATGCATTCAACCTCCGTGGATGACCACCGTCGCCTGGACGCGATGAGCCAGATCACTGTCAACGGCCCAGATCCCTGTAGAGGCTCCAGGACGCCTGCTGACGCGACTTCAGCCGATGATTTCATCTACAACCTTTTGTTCGGTTGGCTGGCGTCACTGCCGACGGCATGGACTGCTGCAAATGCAAGCGTGCCGCTTCGAGCAAGGTCTTCGAAGTACGATTGGCTGGCGCGTGGTCGACCATTGCTTAACGACAAAACGGAGCGACGCGGGCGGCAACGTGGCCGCAGCAGCAACTGAGCTGATCCGCTCCGGTTTATTCTCGTGCGTCTGTTCTACATGAGCCTGGGCGAGCTGCAAACAGCCTCAGCCGATCGGCTGCAACACCATGCTCGCTCGCCCACGTTGTCGAGGACAAAAAGCGTCGCTGCATCTTCAGCCACACCGGTATACAGGCGATGTGAATGACGATCAGGACAGCAGCAACAGCGATGAGGGCTGGCTGGCGAAAGACGACGGCGAAAGGTAGTGGCCCGGCAAAGGTCGCAAAAACCCACAACCCGTAAAGTCCGCCTCGTCGTGATGCCTCGGCTCTCTCGGCGTCGGTCATGTGCATGCAAATCTCGCGGACCTCTGCCGATTGGAACGGTGACCAAGTTTGCCAATGTGTGCTCATCGCGTGCTCGATGATGTCGAATGTTCCCGGTCACGCGGACGCGCGCTTGTCTCACGATTCAATCGTGAGTTTCGCCTTGACAGAAACGCTAGAAGCCCAGCGGTCGCAATGCCACAGGCCCCAACCACCAATGAGAATAGCATAACGGACTCGGCCGATACAAAAGTTCCGTTGTATTCGATTCCTGTCAACTGCATATCCACGGGAATCAGATGCACTTGCTGGTTCAGGAGAATCACGCCGGGGATGCACGCGAGAACGCCAGACGCGAATACAATACATGCGGCCACCATGAACCGACGCACTGGACGTAAATCAGATGACGCCTCGAACGATCCAGAAGAATCGTGTGGATTCACCATGGGGCTTTGATCCGACGAACGGCGGCGGTAACGAGGCCGCCGCCAAGAAAACGATGATTTCAAATTCCGCGTCATCGGCGGCTCCCGTTTACCCCTTGGTTTTGTCGCCTTTGGGTGCTTGGCATTCCAGTTTGTACGTTAAATCATGTGGTCGCGCAACTGACTGAGCAATGGTCCCGCGCAGTTAGGCGATCGGATCACCAAAACCCTCACCATGTTTGGGCATCGTTGCTTTGTCACAAAACGATTACGATCACCGAGGCCGCGCCGGTGATGCAGTTTCTCAATTCCCCACCAACAATAGGTGCATTCTGCATGATGGAGAAATCAAAGCTCGCTGTGGTCCCACGATAAACGAAGGTGTTGATGTTTGCAATGAAGGACGATCTGCTCGCGAGCAGTATTGGACGGAAGATGCCGGCCCGCGCGTCGTGGATGTCGACCCTTCGCGCCAATGCCATGTCGGAGACGCAGGTTACCATCGGAACCGCTTCCAGGAATGCCCGCAGGTACGGCATGAATATCGTCGCCTGACTGGCAACAGCGGCCATACCGTCAGGAAAGCTACAAGTGCTGGGTAGCTGAACTCCTCCTTGACTGCAGCCGAGCCGCACTGCGGGCATTGTTCTTGGGGTATGTCTTCGTGTGCGTCATCGCGAATATGGTCTTGTGAGCATTTCATCGGCATGTGGGGCGACAATCCCGCCGCTTCGGTCCATCCCTTGGTCGTGCGCCGCTCGGCCACCACTTCAACGCTGGTCGACCACCGTCCAGCCGATCGATCCACATCCTACCACGCCACGGCAGCGTTGGCAAACGTTTTCTCCTGATATTGCCATTCCCGATTCTCGGATTGTTGAGGTCGACTTCGATTGCCGCGCGAATCACTGCTCCGGTTTACATCATTGCCCTGTTGCGTCGGCGCTCGATGGTCAAATGTGGATGTAGCAGGTTTTGCACTGACCTGTTCCCCAGTTGACATTGGTGTCCAACGTTTTGCCACAGACCGGACACGTCGTTGGCTCGCCGTCTTCGGTATCGTAAAAGAACCACATCTGTGTTGGAATCTTCGCGGAAAGCACATGCGCGATCTGGCGGCCCGCTACATTGATCTGTCCGTTCGGATCTAGCAATCGTTCTTTCGCGTAGTTTTCGTATTCGCCCGAATCAAGCCACAGCCGATACAACGAACTGTGGGCGGAGAACCAGCGTGCGATGGATTCGGTTTCATCGGTTGTCAGCAAAATGCGTTCGGGATCAACCTCCCGGCCGCAGCTACCGCAGTGTATTGGATTATCGGTCAACAAGTCGACCAGCAGTAGCGATGAAATGGTGTCGCATTCGCAGGATTCGATGTCCGTCCATGGCCGCAACTTGTCGTACGAATCCATGATTTCAACGCCTGAATGACAACGATTAACCGGTGGCGGCCAATTGATCTGATCCCGACCCAATCCGCCGCTCGGGTGGACGCCCTTGTTCAACGATATTTCGCCAGAGTTCGATGCTTGGTGGGGTGTTTCGTACGGATTCATTTGCTCGCTGAAAAGACCTTTTACAATCCATCCT
>SLFV01000481.1 GCA_007124075.1 Roseimaritima sp. | reverse complement strand
TGCAATTTCATTAACCAGCACACGAATTTGCTGCTTGGTTTCTTCAATCGTTTGTTGGTTGACCGTCATGCTTTACAAGATCCCAAAGAACTGCAAACCCAATGATTTGTTTACGGAGGCTATTTCAAGGGGGAATATTTCGCTAGACACGAAACCATCATTCGTACGAAGTTTCGAAATTCGAGAGACAGGCAATACCAATTGAAGCAATCGTTCGGCAGTGTTGATTTTGTGCATCGTAATACCAAATTCCAGTCTACCGGGGAAACAGCAATCAAGCTATACTATTAGTATACCGAACTTGGAATTAGCTCTAAATTATCTGTTCAGCAGGCGGTGTCGCTGGGGCTGACGCGAAACGGACCGCACGATAGGTGCGGCCTATCCGCCGCTTGCTTTACCGAATCAACGCAGCAAGGATTTGCATGACGCTCGACCCCCTGTTTGGTCAACTGCTGCGGCTAAGACGTCACGATCGGACGCGCCTTCGCCAGTTGGTTGACGCTCTGGACCGTTTGTGCCACCAGCCTGTGCCGCCGTGGCAAACGGATGTTTACTTGCAGCAGTTGCTGGCAGGGATGAGGCAACTTTTGGATGCCTGCGCGGTTGCCTTCTGGTATCGCTGCTTCGGCGGCAGTTCGCTGGTGATCGGACCGTATCTGGGAATGCGAGAAATGCGGTTGTCTTCTCAGACGCGGACGACGCTGGATGAATCGGTCCAGCGGTTTTGGCAGCGGAACGGTGCTTCGCATGTCCAATCGCCCGATGGTTCCACCGCGATCATTGTTGCTCCCGTCCACCATGGCCTGCAGACCGTTGCGACGTTTACGTTTCTGTTTAGCCGCAGCAATGCTGCATTCGGCCAGTCGCAGGAAAACGTGGAGGCGGCAAACCATCTGCAGTCTGCGATCCAGTCCAGTTTGCACGCCGCATTGCAACTACCGGTGGTCGATCCGCGTTGGTCTGCCGATCCGCTGGAACAACTGACCAGCCAGGTTCATTTGATTCAACGTTCAATCCGTCAGACGATCGAGCTATACTTGAACCGACGCGCGGGAGAAGAACTGGTTGACGTGGCGGCGATGCAGTCGTTCGCGACACAGTTGCATCAATTACTGGATGCTCACGGATTGCGAGTCCGCTGTCCGGAATGCGGACACGCTGCCATCCTGCGTTGCAGCGGCGCAGCGACTGACCAGCGGGGCAACTTCGTTTTTGACCACTACATCGATGGGCGACGAACATTCCATGGCGCGGGGTCGCTGTTGCCCAGGTTGCGTATTGTCAACAAACCCCCACGCCGCAAACGGGCTTCGGCAACAAGCGGCTGATCATGCAGCGCGACGTTCGGAAACCGCAGCGGCTGGTCGCAGGGTCTCTGGTTGATAACTTGGCACGACGGACCGCAGGTTTTCGCGGATCGTCACTCCATCGCTTTCCGCCACGGACAACAGTTTGGACACGTGCCTAACGATATCCAACCGTGACATCGTGATGCTGTCGGCGACCATGATTTTTTCGTACTTCGTCGGAAGGTTGGTTTCGGCTTCGTCGTACAGTTCCTCGTAAAGTTTTTCTCCGGGGCGCATTCCCGTCACTTTGATCTCAATGTCGGTCCCCACCTGCAAACCTGACAACTGGATCATATCGGTCGCCAAATCAACGATTCGTACGGGCTCCCCCATGTCCAGCACGAAGATTTCGCCGCCTGCTCCCACACATCCGGCTTGAATCACCAATTGGCTGGCTTCCGGAATGGTCATAAAAAATCGGGTCATCCGTTCGTGCGTAATCGTCACGGGCCCCCCCATGCGAATTTGTTCGCGAAATACGGGGATAACGCTTCCGGCAGAACCCAAGACATTGCCGAATCGAACCGTCACGAATCGGCAGCCCGGCGTGTCGTCAGCCTCGCATTCACGATGCAGCGACTGCACGTACAGTTCGGCGACTCGTTTGCAGCACCCCATTACGCTGGTTGGATTAACCGCTTTGTCGGTGCTGACCATGACAAATGCCTCCGCCTGAAAATCTTTGGCTAAATCGGCAAGCGTTTTAGTGGCTCCGATAATATTTTTGATCGCTTCCCCGGGATGCTGCTCCATCAGGGGTACATGCTTGTAGGCGGCGGCATGGAAAATCACTTCCGGGCGGTACTGCTGAAACACCTTTTGCATTCGCTGCCGATCGGTGGTATCGGCCACCAAGATTTGCAGGTCTACTCCCGCTGCGCGACTTGATAACTCACGTTCAAGAAAGAATTGGCCTGTTTCGCTGCGATCAACCATTAACAATTGCTCCGGTGCCAACTGAATTAATTGACGCGCAATCTCGCTGCCGATCGACCCACAGCTTCCAGTGACCAATACACGGCGACCGGAGATCCAGGAGCGGAGCGGTTGGAAGTCCAACTGAACACTTTCGCGTCCCAGCAGGTCCTCGATCGCCACCTTCCGCGGCTGGAAATCAACTTGCCCTTTGACGATTCGGCTGACTTCGGGGATCACCTGAACATCGACTCCAATGGCTTCGCATTGCGTCAGGATCTCTCTGACCAGTGTCCCATTTAACGCACCGGAAATCAGCAGAACGGCTTCCGCGCCGGTTTGGACCGCGGTTTGCGCCGTCTGCGATATCAAACCGCGCACAGGAACCCCGGAGACCTCGTGATGCAGCATCTTGGGGTTGTCTACCACCAAGCCAACAGGGACGAATCCGCCCGAGGAGGAGTGATTTCGCAGAGAACGCAGGAATACCTCACTGGCCGACAGGGTGCCCACAATCAAAGCTGGGCGTCGATTTGCATGCGTTTTCTTGTGCCGCTGCTCGGTACGCTCACGCAGCAGACGCCGAAATGCCAACCCGCCTCCAAGCAACAAAACTGCAAAGACAGCATCAATCGCAAGCACACTACGAGGAATCAATTGTTGCGAAAAAAACAAATGATCTAATGCCGCGACCGCGCAACTGGACAATAAGGCAACTCTGACCAAACGTAACGCATCGATGAACGAGAAATAAGCATGCGCGATTCGGCCCAATCGCCCCGAGGCAAACACCAGAATCTTTGCGCCTACCAAAATCGGGAGTGTCGTCAAAAAACGCTGCCATTCCCTACTGCTCAGGCCGAAATCAAAGCGAACCAGATACGCAAAAAAGTTTGCTACTACCAGAGTTGCCGTCAGCCACAGCAACACCACCAGGCGATGGCGAAATCGACGTCGCCAGATCGTCAGTCGTTTTACGGTCAAGCGATTCCGGTCCATGGGCACGCCAATTATTTAAAATACGCTCAATAAAGACGCGTTGCTGAATCTGCACACGTCCGATGTCGAGGCGGTTTAGCAAACCAACCGTGTGTAAACCAACCCCAATTCAGAGGGTACCGCGATTGGGTGCGTGCATCCACCAAGCCCGTCGGGCCTGCATTCCGTTGGTTGATCCTTGCCGACCTACCGGGTGCGACGATGCGTGAAGGGATAACTGGTAACGACTGCCGTGACCAGTGTTTGCATCCGGTAACCATCCTGTGCAATCTCCTGCATCAGTTCGTCCACGACAATTTCGTCATAACCTTCCAATTTTCGACACAAGGCATACGCTAGCAGTTTCTCCACGAGGTTTCGAGAAAAGTCGTCAAGGCGTCCGGCGACCATAGCCTTGAGTTCTTGAGGGTTGGTGAAACGGCTTCCATCTGGCAGCTCCCCTGCGGGGTCGATCGGTAGGCCGTTTTCGTCTTGATCGCGCCAGCGACCGATGGCATCAAAGTTCTCCAGACCAAACCCGATCGGGTCGAACAGGCGATGACACGTGGCACAAGTTGGATCGGAGCGGTGCAGTTCAAACCGCTCACGTAAAGTCAAATTGGCGACCGCTTGCTGGTCCTGCTTTTCTAGCGCCGGAACATCGGGCGGTGCGGATGGCACATGCTCCCCGAGCACTTGCTCCAGCACCCACACACCACGATTGACGGGGCTGGTACGATTGGGAAAGGAGGTCGCCGCCAGCACACCAGGCATTCCCAAAATCCCTCCGCGATTCTCATCGGTCAGCGAAACCTTTCGCATCTCCGTTC
>SLFV01000150.1 GCA_007124075.1 Roseimaritima sp. | reverse complement strand
AACTACGAAGCGCTTCTACATAGCAATAGCTTCCGCCGCGTAGTCCAGAATACTGTGGTCTTCGTCGGTGGCGCCGTTGTTGCGCAGTTCGCTCTCGGTCTCGGCCTTGCGCTGCTTCTCAACCGCCAATTGGCTACTGTCGGTCTGGTACCCCCAGCGATCGGCAATTGCCACTTGGTCGGCGCGATCCAGAATATCTTGGCTTTTGCCGGCCGCAAAATGCAATTCATTACGCAATCGCAGCATGAATGCCAACGCCGCCCGCACGCGACTGTAGTCGTCCTCGGGAAAATCACCCAACTGGACCAATCGCGAAAGGTCGGACTCGCCATAAGTCGCGAAACCCAACCAGCGAATGAACTGAATATCCCGCAGGCCCCCGCGCGAACGCTTCACATTGGGGCTTAGTAGATGATCGCTTTCACCCCAGCGTTTGCGTTCTTCCTCGCGGGCTGCGGAAACGGCTTGGATTAACCGCTGTTGACGACGTAAGGCACCTTGTCGGAAGCGATGAAAGTAACTTTGGAATAAATGCACGCTGCCCGCCAACAGCCGCGACTCCGACAAGGAACTGAACACGGTTGGATCCTTCCAAGCCCAGCGGCACGCCTCGCGCACGGTTCGGGTGGAAAAGCCCAAATCCAAACCCGCGTCAAAGATATCTCGCGTGAACTGCGCCAAGAATGGCTGAAGACTGGTGGTTACTCCCGTTTTGGGCACCAGCATTAGGTCAACGTCGCTGAAGGGGGCCAAGTCGCGTCGCCCGAATCCTCCGTGGGCCACCAAAACCGCCTGTGACAAAAACTCCTCGGCTCCCGCTTGCCGGAGGTTGTCCTCCCATAAGGACAGCACGACGCCATCGTATAAATCGGCTAAGGAGGTACAGACCTGGAAACCCGCCAGCCCTGATCGATGATTCTGCCCAATTCTTTCTCGTCCACTCCGCAAACGCTCGCGAGCTTCGATAACCGCAGGACGTAGTTGTGGACGAGTCACTGATCCCAAACCAGGCCTCCCGGCCATCACTACAGCGCGTCCTCGCCCCGCTCACCGGTTCGAATACGAATCGCTTCTTCTAAGTTACTGACAAAAATTTTTCCGTCTCCGATCTGCCCCGTTTGCCCGACCTGCAGGATCGTATCGATGACGACTTGCAAATTGTCCTCCGTGCAGACGACCTCGATTTTTACCTTCGGCACGAAGTCAATCGCGTATTCGGTACCGCGATAGATCTCCGTGTGCCCTTTCTGCCTACCAAATCCGCGTACTTCACTGACCGTCATCCCTTGGATGCCCTGTTCGGTCAATGCATTCTTGACGTCTTCTAACTTGAAATGCCGCACAACGGCTTCGACTTTCTTCACGATAACAATTCCTAAGAACATGGTGGATTGGCGACATCCCACGACGGTGGGCCATGACTATGATCACTGTACGGAACGACCGCAGGTTTGCAATGCCCGCGGAAAGCGTCCTCTTTACACCGCCTAGTGATTCGCAAATTGTAACCGATGAAAAACTTCTCGCGAGAGACCTTTCGCCTACGCGCGAGACGATTCGGGTTTCACCCAAGGCTGCTCCGCAACGCCCTGAATTCGGTTTGCCTCCCGCGCCAGAACGAACAACAGATCGCCCAGACGGTTGAGGTAGACCAGCAACTCGCGGGAAAGATCCACACCAGGCTGCTGGCCCAATGTGACTACCCTTCGCTCCGCCCGGCGGCAAATCGCTCGAGCCACATGCAACGCCGCCGACAGCGTCGATCCTGCCGGCAAAATAAACTGCCGCAAGGGTTCAAGAGTTTGGTCGTAATGGTCGATCCATTGCTCCAACCGCTCAATGTGGGAGACGTCAATGACACGGACGTTGCACTTTTCAGGATCAGGGGTGGCAAGTTCCGCGCCAACTGAGAAAAGCTGGTGTTGCATCACCTCCAGGACTCGATCCAAAGGTCCCCCCGGATCGGTTGCGCGGGCCTGCCCCAGGACGGCGTTCAGTTCGTCAATCGTCCCGTAAGCTTCCACCCGTGGTTCTGCTTTGCTGACGCGGGGGCCCCCGAACAACCCCGTGTCCCCCGCATCCCCAGTGCGTGTATAAATTTTCATAACCCCAAAGCTCCTCATCACCTGTTAATCCGGATTCATTTATGTCGTCATCGTACAAGGTTGTCCATGCCGCTGGGGTCGTTGTCCTGACACGTCAAACGCCACGCCAGTTCTTGCTGATGAAGCATTCCAACCGCTGGGATTTCCCCAAAGGATGCGCCGAACCGGGCGAAACCGCGGTAGAGACGGCCTTGCGAGAAACGGAGGAGGAGACCGGGTTGTCCACCGACCAGGTGCGAGTTGATCCCAATTTTCGCCATCGGCTGGTCTATCCAGTGCGTTATTCGGAACACCCTAACAAGCTGTACGAGAAAAGGCTGACGCTGTTCTTAGGTTGGATCGAACAGGCGGTTCCCATCATGCACAGCGAGCATCAAGGCTACTGCTGGTGGGATTGGCAGCCACCGCATCGGATTCAGGCTCAGACGATCGACCCGACGCTGGCGGCCATCGAAGCCTTCCTTCAATCTGTTGGGGGTTAGGCTGGGGGGGCGACACGAGTCCGTCGTAAGTGCTCGCGCAAGCGTAGGCGACAGCTTTCAGCAAAATCCAGCGCCTGCGGGGTGCAGTAGTCGGGATAGGTCCAGCGATGACGATTCCACTTTCGGCCTGCGTAGCTAAGTGTCACTTCTGCATAAATCCCTGCGGAGAGGTATATTCGATGATCGCGATCCTTCGTCGTTGCTAGAACCAATTTGGCCTCGGTCACGTATCCGCAATCCAAATTGAGGGGGCGTACCACTTGCCCGGAACGATCATCGGGCTCACAGGCCTGCTCCATCGCATTGGTCCACAATTTCCATTGCGCTAATTCGCCGGGATCGGCCAAACCATCAAAGCCGATGAACTGCTTCTGCAAGTCCGGCCCCATGGACGTCGTATAGTATCCGCTAGCAACAAAAGGTTGCGGACAGGTCACCAGGAAGGGGGTTCCGAATCGCTGGGACATCTGTTCGATGCCCCACTGCCGCAATACTTGGGAGCGTCCAAAAACCGCCACAATCGGGATCACATCGATCGGTTCACGAGCGGCACCCATCGGTCAACCGGTGGTGGGAGGAGGGTCACGGAGGATCTCTCGGACAATCTTACCATCGTGCCCCTCGATCAATCCATCGGTCCCGTTGGGCCGAGCAAAGGTAACCCGACTGGGCTCCAACCCGAATAAATGTAACAGCGTGGCATGATAATCGAAGTGATTCACCACATTTTCAACCGCCTTGTGCCCAAACTCATCGGTCGCCCCATGGACCACCCCCGCCTTCAAACCACCACCGGCCAACCACATGCTGAAGCCATGCGTGTTGTGATCGCGACCGATATTTTTTTCGTTTTGAATCACGGGCAAACGCCCCATCTCGCCTCCCCAATGCACCAGAGTCGTGTCCAGTAAACCACGAGCTCTTAGGTCCTGAATCAGCGCGGCGGCGGGCCGGTCGGTCCGTTGACAGACGGCGGGAAGCTTCTTTGCGATCCCGCCGTGATGATCCCAGGTTTGGTTCCCTGTGTGGATTTGTACAAAGCGAACACCACGCTCTACCAACCGCCGCGCGATCAGGCATCTCGCACCATACTCCGCAGTGGTTGGGTCGTCCAAGCCGTAGAGGCGATGAGTCGCTTTCGTCTCTTGCGACAAATCCAAAGCTTCCTTCGCGGCCACTTGCATCCGCGCCGCCAGTTCATAACTTTGGATCCTTGCCTCCAAATCGTGTTCGCCTGGATACCGTTCCAAGTGCTGGCGATTAAGGCTCTGCAGATAATCGAGCATCGTCGCCTGTGGGGCGCCGGCCAGTCGTGCCGGTGGATCTAAGTTGAGGATTCGGGGCTCTTTCGGGCGAACGACCGTGCCCTGGTAAAGAGACGGCAACCAACCCGAACGCCAATTATCAACCCCCAGCACCGGCACACCTGCGGGATCGGTCAGAACAACAAAAGCCGGCAGTTCCTGACTTGCAGAACCCAACGCGTAGGTCACCCAAGAACCCAAGGCGGGACGCCCACCCAGAATCCGACCCGTGTTCATTGCATTGATCGACTGGCCGTGGTTATTGACGCCGGTGTGCATCGATCGGATCAGGCAGATTTCATCAGCCACCTCGCCCAGGTGCGGCACCAATTCACTTAGTTCCATCCCACATTGACCACGTGGCGAAAATTTCCACGGACTGGCGAACAGTTTAGCGGACGCTTCGGCAGCGTTATCGTATTTGATTTCTCCAGGAAATTCTTGCAGATGTCGCTTGAGCAATTCGGGCTCGGGATCAAATAAATCGTGGTGACTGGGGCCCCCCTGCATGAACATCGAAATCATCGCCGTTGCCTGTGGCGGGTGATCGGTGGGCTTAGGCAGAAGGTCGTAAGCCACGCGGTCGAATTCGGGTTTGGGCGGGGCGGCGGTTACACCGTCCTGTTTCAGCAACCAGGCGAGCGCTAATCCCGACAGTCCAAATGCCTGTTGCTGCAAAAAATGACGACGCGAGTGAAACATCATGAGCCTTAATCGAGATAGAGGAAGCGATTGGAGCTAACCAGAGCATGGCACAACGTCGCAAGCGCTGCCGCCTCCGCCGCCCGGTCAGGAATGGACTCACCGCCATCAACGCTATCTTGCCCCGCGGGTAACGAGTCACGGAAATGTTGGGTCTGCGCCGCCAGCATCCGCTCCGCTGCCAGTCGTTCCGAATCCGTAGGCTCACAGGCGAACACCCGCACCCATGCCCTCCGCACCCATTCCGCTGCGGAGGCCTCCGCACCGCACTCTTCCAGCAATCGGTCCGCCATCGCTTCGGTGCGCTGCAGCACTTGGGGGCTGTTCAGCATCATCAGCGACTGTGGCGCCACGGTCGATGGAACTCGCTGTTGGCAGTTTGGCTCCAAATCGGGAAGGTCGAAAGGTTCCAACATACCCAGCGGCATCGAGCGTCGGACCTGAACATAGACGCTGCGACGAAATTCGTCTTCGCCCAACGCGGCTTGTTGCCCGCGGGGACGTCCAGCGGAATCCCGGTTATCCGCGGCAATGACAATTTGACCAACCTCGTCGGGGGCCACGTTTGCCGACGGGCCACCCAGCTTTGCAGACAAATCACCCGAGACGCTCAGTATCGCATCTCGCACCACTTCCGCATCCAAGCGTCGTACGGACATCCGTGCCAGAAGTCGATTCTCGGGGTCGACCGCGTCCAACCGCGGCGTTCGTAATGATACCTGGCGATAGGCTCGCGACTGCGTCAGCAAACGCTGCATGTGTTTCAGGGACCAACCTGAACGCACGAATTCGTCCGCCAACCAATCCAGCAGTTCGGGGTGCGAGGGGGGCTGGCCCAAAATGCCAAAATCCCCTGCGGTCGCCACCAGCCCCGTCCCAAAATGTAGCATCCAAAACCGATTCACAAGCACCCGCGCAACCAGGGGATGTTGCCCACTGGCCAAGTGCCGCGCATAGGCCAACCGTCGTCCCGAAGTCAGAAGCTGGGGATCATCCAACGGGATTTCAGACTGTTGATCGGTCAAAATCGCCAGTTCGCCCGGTGCCACAGTTTGCCTGGGCTGTTGGATATCCCCACGTGCAAACAGTTTGGTATCAGGCACCTGGCCTGGAATCTCCGTCAAACAACGAATCCAGTCATCCGCTGGGCGAAGTTGCCGCGTCTCCGCTTGCAACTTGTCCCATTTTTGCTTGAATCCACGCAATCGATCAGGCAGATACAGGTAGACCGTGCCTCGATTGACATTCAGGAACGGATATTGCTTGATCAGCGTCTGCTGCTGGGCATCCCGTTCGGCGGCGGGCGTTTCCCGTGCCACTCGGGCCGATTCCTGCAGTTCCTCCGGCAGTTTTTCTAACTCGCGTTCGAAGGTCTCCGCGACGATGACATCCAGTTCGGCCAAACGATCATCCGCCAGTTGTTTCAATTTTTTGTCAATGCTCGCGGCCTCCCGCCCAACTTCGTCCGACCACTGAGAAACCAAGCGACTGGAAGCGGTCCGCCAATTTTCCCAGTCGTAGGCTGGTTCGAAAATCGCGCGGATTCGGTGGTAATCGACATGCGAGATCGGGTCGTAACGATGGGCATGGCACTGCGCACACCCGACGGTCAACCCGGTCAACGCAGTCGAAACAATCTTGATGGTTTCTGCGATCACGTCGTTGCGAGCAACCATTTGATCCACCCCCGGGTCGGTCGTCCCATCGGGTGCCATCCGCAAAAAGCCGGTTGCAATCAGTTTTTCGGCTTGGTCAGGCTGCAAATTTTCATAGGGTGGTGAGACCAGTTCGTCACCGGCCAACTGCTCGATGATAAACGTATCCCACGCCTTATCCTGATTGAATGCACTGATCACGTAGTCACGGTACTTCCATGCCCACGGTCGAACCGGATCTTTTTCCGCATAGCCGTCACTTTCTGCGTACCCCGCGACATCCAACCAATGACGCCCCCAACGCTCCCCATAGGCGGGAGAATGTAGTAATTGATTGACCAGTCGCTCGTAGGCATCCCCCCGCTGGTCAGCCAGGAAGTCACGCACCAGTTCCGGGGATGGCGGCAAACCGGTTAAGCCAATGGAAAGTCGACGCAGCAACGTTGTTTTGTCAGCTCGCGGCGAGAAGGAATCAAGACCTTGGCGTCGGAGTTCAACCCACAGGAAGGCATCGATCGGATTATGGACTTCTGCTGCGGCGGGCACGTCAGGGACTGCGGGCCGAACGATCGGCTGGAAGGCCCAGTGTTCTCGATCCTCGGCGGTGAAGATGTCGCCCACAGCCAATTCCTCGGGTTCTTCGCGTGCCGTCTTGGCCCCGCGATCGATCCAGTCCGCCAAACGTTTCAGATCGGCAGCAGGCACCTTAACCTCACCGGGGGGCATATCCCCGCTTGCAATCCGCTGAAACAGCAAACTGGCTGCTGCGTCACCCGGCTGGATTGCGGGTCCGGAATCGCCCCCCTGTTCAATAAAACGCTTCAGACGCAGGTCCAATCCCGCCTCAATCTCAGCCTCCTCACCGTGGCAATGCCAGCAGTAAGCCTTCAGTACCGGTCGAACATCGCGCTCAAAAACCAAGTTTTCTGCGGCAGTTGCCGTGGCCACCAGCAACGCAGGAAGTAAGAATGCTTGGAACGCCATACCGCGAAGCGTGGACAAAACAAGCCGATTGTCACGAGTGGTGAAACCATTGGAATGTTGCATTACGAACGGGGGGATGTGGCGGGAAAGGTGGGACCGGCATGCCTGAACCGGAATGGACCACTCGCAAGTCATAATAACGGATTGCGCCATGTGAATCGGCGAGAATTGAAAAAAACTGTAAATCTTCGCAGCCGACCAGATGGGTTCCGCTGGCCCCGGTCGTTGATTGCCAAGCAGACCTCGTCCCTTACACTCTTGCAAGATGCATTCCGCTCCGGCATGCTCCCGACCTATCAAACCTTTCTGAAGGATCACAACATTATGGACCATTGGCTTGCTGAACGGACGCTGGGATTTGACAGCAGCGGGATACGTCGGGTGTTTGACTTGGCTGCAAAGCTGGAAAATCCCATTAACTTATCCATTGGGCAACCCCACTTCGACGTCCCGGAACCGGTGCGTCAGGCCTGTATCAACGCGATTGAGGGTGGCAAAAACGCTTATTCGCAAACCCAAGGAATCGGTCCATTACGAGACCGTTTACAGGCAGGAATCGATCAGCACTACGGCCATGCAAATCGTCGTGTGTTCGTTTCCAGCGGTACCAGCGGCGGATTGGTTTTAGCAATGATGGCAATGGTGAATCCAGGGGACGAGGTAGTTTTTCTTGATCCCTATTTTGTGATGTATCCGGCGCTGGTGCGAATGTTTGGCGGTATCCCGGTGACCGTGGACAGCTACCCTGACTTTCGCTTGGATGTCAACCGCATCGAAGCAAAGTTAACAGACCGAACCAAGATGATTGTGATTAATTCGCCGGCCAACCCCACGGGGGTCACTGCATCGGATGGAGAATTGAAGGCGGTGGCGGAACTAGCTGCCGCAAAGAACATCGCTTTGGTTTCGGACGAAATCTACAGTGCGTTCATGTTTGACCAATCGTTTCGTTCGCCCGCCGAATTCAATCCGCAAACGATCGTTATCGACGGTTTCAGTAAAAGCCACGCGATGACGGGATGGCGAGTTGGTTTCGTTCACGGCCCACAAGAAATTATCGACGTTATGGTTAAACTGCAGCAATACACGTTTGTTTGCTCCCCACAGCCCGCCCAATGGGCAAGCCTAGCGGCATTGGATATCGATTTATCGCATCACCGAGCCGATTACCGGCGGAAACGTGACATCATTGTCAGTGGTTTGCGTGACAAATACGAATTAGCAACGCCTGGTGGTGCGTTCTACGCGTTTCCACGTGCCCCCCGGTCCAGCGGCGCGGCGTTTGTTGAAGAAGCCATTTCTCGCGGATTGCTGATCATTCCTGGAAACATTTTCAGTGCGCAAGATACGCATTTCCGACTGAGTTTCGCAGCACCCGACGAAGTCTTGTACCGTGGTGTCGAATTACTCTGCAAGCTGGCTTGACTGTCTATTGACAAAGAGGCTGCCCCCTCGCCAACCTCGCCAACCTCTGGATTTCCCAATGTTTTTGCGAGACCTTCAAAGGCCCAACCCGCTTTTCCAGCCCCCCCTTTATTGACCTTGATTACCGAATTGCAGATGTCTTTTGTCAATCCAGTTCGCACCCTGCCCTACCCTGCCCTGCTCTCCCCTGCTTCTTGGCATGTGATGATTGTGCTGGCTGTGTGGATCGGCCTTCCTTTGTCTGTTGCGCCAACTGAATCACCCTCGGCACCGGTTGTGGCCGACGGTAGCGTTGGACGGCCAACGTCACGATCGGAGGCAAGTTGGGGCGTACACTTCTTATCACCGCCGGTCCGGCGTGTTACACCATCGAACTGAAAACCACGCGAGTTGATTTGATGGAGAGTTCACCGCCGGAGCGATAGGCAGCAACACCGTGTTTTTGGCCACTATGCCTTGTTGTCCAACATCGCTTTTGGGATCACGCGAT
Organism: Roseimaritima sp.; assembly: GCA_007124075.1. Lineage (GTDB taxonomy): Bacteria > Planctomycetota > Planctomycetia > Pirellulales > Pirellulaceae > Roseimaritima. The sequence goes on along the minus strand of SLFV01000150.1, from coordinate 5,229 downwards.
ATCGGCTAGGCGAAGCTTGGCAGGGGACGTTGCCAACCTGTGTCGCTGTCCATCGCTTGTTTCCCAACAAACTTGATTGCGTCCGCTTTCTTTGGCCCGCAAGGTTTGTTGACTAAGACGTTCAATCAGTGCGGCCGCGTCGGCGTCGCGCTGGTCCATCTGGACGACACCAACGCTCAGCGTGATTCGCAGCGGGTCTCCCGCAGTCGAAGAGAACTGGGTCGCTGCCGCCAGCCCCCGCAACCGCTCCGCGATCTTGATCGCGTTTTCCAGGATCACGCCCGGCAGCACTACGCAGAACTCCTCGCCGCCATAACGTCCGACCCAATCGTTTTCCAATCGGATGCCGCTACGAATGACGTCGGCGACGGTCGTCAGGGTCTTGTCTCCCGTCGGCCAACCATACTTCTTGTTGAACGAACCGAAATGGTCCAGATCAATTAAGGCAACACTCAACGGCTCCCCAGCCTGACGATGATGACGAAACTGCAAATCCAACCGCCGATCCAAGTAGCGACGGGTGAAGAATTTGGTCAGACCGTCGCTTTCGGCTTCGACCCGCAAGTTTTGCAAGATCTTGCGACTACGCTGTGCGATATAACTGGTCACGCGTTCTCCCATGACACGCGAGCGGTTTTCCAAGTTTGCCAGATCGGGATCTTCCCCGGCTAACATCAATTGATTCGTGCGTTGCGAATAAACACAGACTTGATCACGTCCGGCAGCTTTGGCCGCATACAGCGCCTCTTCAGCCGCCTCGCAAATCGCCTCCAAAGCCCTTACGTCTTGGCTACCTGCGATGCCCACGCTCACCGAAACGTTGGCGCGAGGAAAGAAATCAGGGTGTTTCAAACGCTTGCAAACCTCCCCCGAAATCCGCTCGACCACATGCTCCGGTTCAGGCAAGACAGCTATGAATTCTTGACCGCCCAGCCGCGCTAACAGCGGGCTGTCGGCAAAAGCATCACGCAACAGCGCGGCAAACTTTTGCAACAAAATATCACCCGCCTCGTGCCCAAACCGCTCGTTGAACCGTTTGAAGTTATCCAAGTCGAACAACCCGACCGAAAGCCTGTCGCTGTGGCGACTGTGCGTCGCCCAAAACCGCAGATATTGAAAAAAAGCCTCGCGACGCTGGACACCGGTCAACGGATCGATCATCGCGCGGCTGGCTTGCTGCAGTTTGAACAACCGAGTTGCCAACAACTCCGTCGGTGAGTCCGCTAAACAGACGTCGTCCTTTTCCGTCAGCTCGTTAACCAGTTGACAGACCTGTTGCTGCGGACAAACAAACAGAATGGGGCAGGCGATCCGTTGCCCCCAATGTTGACAGGCGCGGAGTGAGCGGAAATGGTCCGTTTCTACCGCCAAAAATGTACAGCCAGTGGTATCCCGCGGATCATCGATCACGTGTAGGTTCCAACCGATCAGCGCTGTCCCCAGATCCGCTGGCATGTGAGTTCCAATCCAACCGACCGTGGGCTGGTCTAAGCGATGCGAGAACACTGCTGACGTACCTCCGCTGGTGAAAACAGAATCAGACCTATCGATAATCTACGTTATGTTTGACGATCCGGCCGGAAAAAAAGCTAATTCGAGTAATTTGACACGCGGCTTCCCAGCACAGAAACTGACCTGTCAGGAATCGTTCGCAACTCACGGTCTGCTCGATCCGGCTTCCCCATTTCCCCCCCCGCTATTTTTGAACCAAACGCATGAAATCGCCGCACACCTCGACTTTTTCCCGCTTGGTATGGACCATCGTGCCGCTCGTTTTTTTCGGAACCCTACCCGGCTTGGTGAGCGCAGAAGACTCGCCGAATATTCTATTTATTTTCACGGACGATCAATGTTTTGACACCATCGGGGCGGTGGGGAATCCGCGGATTGAGACTCCGGCAATGGATCAGTTGGCTCAACGCGGCACGCGTTTTTCCCACTGCTTCAACATGGGTTCTTGGAGCCCCGCAGTCTGCGTCGCCAGTCGCACGATGCTCAACAGCGGTCGGTATCTGTGGCAAGCCGAACAAATTTACAAGGAATCCGAAGCTGAGCGTACCGCGGGTCGCTGGTGGTCGGAGTATCTAAAACAGGCTGGTTACCGAACCTACATGACCGGCAAATGGCATTGCTTGGCCCGCGCCCAACGGGCTTTTGACGTGGTTGCCGACGTGCGAGGCGGCATGCCCAACCAGACCCCGGATGGGTACCACCGGCCAGCCGCTGACGGCCGCGACCCATGGTCAGCATCCGATCCAAAATTCGGCGGATTTTGGGCGGGGGGAAAGCACTGGAGCGAGGTTGTTGCCGATCACGCGTCTGATTTTTTGCAGCAGGCCAAGACACACGATGAACCGTTTTTCATGTATATCGCCTTCAACGCCCCACACGATCCGCGTCAATCACCGCAGGAGTTCCTGAATCGATATCCTGTCGATTCGATCGAGGTGCCGCCGAGTTTCTTGCCGAGTTATCCCTTCCGTCAAGCGATGGGGGCGGGCGAAAAACTGCGCGACGAAATGTTAGCCCCGTTCCCGCGTACCACCGCACAGGTCCAAGTGCATCGTCGGGAGTATTATGCGCAGATCACACACCTGGACCAGCAAATCGGTCGCATCTTGGATGCGTTGGAAACGACAGGCCAAGCCGACAATACCTGGATCTTTTTCACCTCAGACCACGGGCTGGCTGTTGGTCACCATGGCCTGATGGGAAAGCAAAACATGTATGACCATAGCCTCCGAGTGCCCTTTCTGGTCGTTGGTCCCCAGATTCCTGAGGGTCAAACGATTGCGACCCCCATTTACCTGCAGGACGTCATGCCCACGACCTTGGAATTGGCGGGAATACCAAAACCGGAGCATGTCCAATTCGCCAGTCTCCTGCCAATCCTAGCTGGTGACTCGGGTCAGCAGAATCGTTCGATTTACGGTGCATACCTGAAGAAGCAGCGGTGCATCCGCACCGATCGGTACAAATTAATTTTTTACCCCGATGCCAAAGTCGCTCGTCTTTATGACCTGCACGCCGACCCTGACGAAACCATTGACCTGTTTGACCTTCCGCAGTCACGACCGATTGTCGCAGCACTGTTGCGGGAGCTGATCGAATTGCAGCAAGAATTAAATGACCCGCTGGATCTGACTCAATCCTTTGCCGATTTACTGCAGTAAGGCCCCTGCCCTTTCAGCGGATCATTTTCGTCGCGAATGTCCCGTTGCGGGGGCTGTCCCAACGCCCGTCTCGCGATACGATGGCGAAAATTGATCGTTGACAATTCGTGCTGTATCGCATCGGTGCTGGGGGGGTCATTAAGGGGCTGAGACCTTTGATCCTACGCGTCGCCGTTGCCTGCATTGTTATGGGCTTTGTTCTTGGCGAAATGACTCAACCGCTCGCAAAAACTCCGCTACATGCTTGGCATTGTTCTGCCAACGCGTCGATGGCTCCCTTCGCGGGCTTTGAAATGCCCGTGCACTATGGTTCGATCGTCACGGAGCATCACCGCTGTCGCAATGGTGCGGTTTTGTTTGACGTTTCTCATATGGGACGGCTGCGATTCGAAGGTGATGGAGCCGCCCAACTGCTGGATCATTTGTTAACGCGTCAAGTCGTCGACTTGGCACCCGGACGCGTGCGTTATGCGTTGGTCTGCGATGCCCGAGGGGGGATTCTTGACGATGTGCTGGTATCGCGGGTATGCACGCCAGCGGGCAACGACTACTTCCTATTGGTGGTCAACGCGGCCAATCGCCAGAAACTGCTGACCTGGATGCAACCACATCTGGCAGATTTTCCCCGGGTCACGGTCAGCGATCGTACTGAGATTACCGCGATGATCGCGATCCAAGGACCCCGATCACTGCAGATCAGTTCCGGTTTATTTAAGACGGATTTACGAAAGCTCCGTTATTACCGCACGGTGGTCACCGAACCATTTTCGAAACCCGTGATCGCATCGCGGACGGGATATACCGGCGAGGACGGGCTGGAATTGATCGTCCGCGCCGAAGACGCGCAACGGATTTGGTCAAATTGGATGCTAGCGGGACGCAAAGACGGGATCTGCGCTGCGGGCTTGGGAGCACGCGATACCCTGCGTATGGAAGCGGGCATGCCCTTGTACGGCCACGAACTGGACGAATCGATCAATCCGTTTGAAGCCGGCCTGGAGTTCGCATGCGATTTGGAGGGCCGTTCGTTTATTGCTGACGATAGCCTGCAAAAACTAAGACAAGTCGGCACCCCGCGAATACGCGTCGGCCTATTCCCTGAAGGGACGCGACCGATTCGCGAGGGGGCAAACATCCTGGACACCTCAGGTGCATCGATCGGTCGCGTGACCAGCGGCGGCCCAGCCCCCACTTTATCCCGTCCCATTGCGATGGCGATCATCGATCGCAGTCAAGCAGCAGTGGGAACTACCGTCGTCGTTGACAATCGTGGACGTTCTCAGGCTGCGGTCGTCTGTCCCCTACCCTTTTACAAACGCGGGACCTAGATTGCCCCGCTGCCCCCTGATGGAAGGTTGATTGGATGAATCCCGAAGAATTGCTGTATGCCGAAACACACGAATGGGTCAGCTTGGACGACGGTGTTGCGACCGTGGGTATCAGTGCGTTCGCTGTCGAACAACTGAACGACTTGGTGTACATGGACTTACCTGCGGTGGGGGCCAAACTGAGTGCCGGGGAGGAATTTGGTGAAGTCGAGTCGGTCAAAGCGGTTAGCCCTCTGTATAGTCCGGTCGATGGCGAGGTAATTGCCGTCAATGAAGCATTACCGGAAAACCTAGACTGGCTGAGCGAAGACCCCTATCGCTTGGGCTGGATCATGAAAGCTCAGGTTGACAATGAAGACGCCTTGCGATCGCTGCTAGATTATGCCGCCTACCAGCGACAATGCTCGGAGTCGGCGTGAACGACGGCGTTCTGTTGGTTGATCAAGTCGCGTTGTTGCGCCGAGCGGTTTGGCTGAACTGAGACCTCACTAACAACCCATTGTGTTGGAGTTGAAATGTATTTTTTTCACACCGAAGCGGATCGAATCGCGATGTTGCAGGCGATCGGCGAAGCATCCGTTTCTGAACTGCTTGATGCGCAAGTGCCCGAAGTGGCAAGACTTGACGGGCCATTACACCTGCCGCCTGCTCAGACCGAAATGGAGCTGGAACAGTCGTTGCGCCATGCCGCGGCCCGTAATGTGTCCGCCAGTTCCCACGTTTGTTTT
>SLFV01000403.1 GCA_007124075.1 Roseimaritima sp. | reverse complement strand
TTTGAAGTTTCTTCAGCGCCGTATCGAACTGGCTTTTCGTACAAGTCAATCGTTCGATAGACCGCTTTCGCAGTGGCCCAGTAAAGTTTGGCTCCAAGCGGATGAACTCGTAGACTTGCTGCGCAAGTTCATCCAATTCGGTGACCGGCTGATATGACGCCGGGTAGTGTGTTTCGCGGAAGTGTTGCATTTCGATTAACGCCGCATCGCCACCTTTGATTTTTCCGTAGAAGACGGTTTCGGGATAGGTCTGTGGAATGCGGGTTTTCCAGTCCCATACGGCCATGACTTTCGGACTCCAACCTCCCGCCTTCGGTTTCTTCTCAGAAAGTGCGGTATTGTCCCACAGCGATGGGTGTGGCGAGCCTTTGCTGCCGAAGACCGTGCAAACCTTATGTTCGATGACAAACTGGTAAGCTTCTTCAAAAGTTTTGATCATCTACGTTTGCGGTTCGGCTTTTCAGAAGACCCGTTCCCAAGATTCGTTATCGAGGATCGTCAAAGAGTGATAGTGTATCCCATCGTGCTCCTCAAGCTGGACTTCAAACCAAGTTGCACCGAACTTGTCGATCCGTTCGATAGTTACGATCTGAATCGCCGCCATGATTCGCTCAATCGTGCTTGCCGTTGAGTCGGAAACGTCGTCGCCAACTTCGATCGCGCGCCGGCGCTGATCCAGGTCACACTGGGGAACAGACAACCAACTCGTCGTCCATGAACTGGTAATCGTCGGGAATGTCCAGCACATGCATCGGCTTGAACCTCGACTCGCCCGGAAAGTCCGCCAAGATCCGCCGCCGGTGTTTGTCCTCCATCACCAGTATCACGTCCGCCCAAATGATGTCATCTGAACGAATCGTTTGCACCGCCGACTTCGCCGTGCCGCGTGAACGAACGGACAGCCGCTCGTCACGCCGATAGATTGCCTCGGCCGTTGGACTCCGCCACTGGTTCTTGCTGCAAACGAACAACACGTTGAGGCGGCGAGTCATGACTAGCTGTTTTGCTTCTCTGTCCACGACAAAACAAAACCTTCTTGCGATTCATTTTCTGGCGCTTTCCAGGTCGCTCGCTCAACGTCCGCTTGTAGCAGTTGCCTCAATAAACTCAGAACGTTGTCCGGTGACGCAAAACCATGCCGTTGGAGCCAGCAACAAATCGCCGATCCAGTTCGTCCAATGCCGCCGAAGCAGTGAACATAAACGGGACGGTTGGCGACCAGCGAAAGATCGATCGCATCCAGAATACTCCGCATCCGATCGATCGAGGTCGTGCCGCCGTCAGGAATCGGAAAACGAAGATGGGCGATCCGATCGTTTTGCTGGTCCGCGAGTCGCCGAAGTTCATCGTCATAGCGAACAAATGGCACGCCGGAGTTGTTTTTCTCGTTCTCTTCTTGCAAGTTGATGAACGTCCGCATGGCGGCGGCCAGCAGCGACGCAATCCGCTCGCGATGATCCGCTGGTTCTGGTCGGCCTGGGTACGCCCCAGCGAGCAGCCAATCATCGACGACCCAATAAGTTCGATGGCATGGTGTTGGTTTTTCTGGATGCAGAAATTTTGTGGGAATGGGCAAGGGAGGTCTCGGGCAAAAAGTGCTAGGATACCGACTTCGCGACAAGAAGGCATTCAAGGAATTCAAAATGACTTGGTTCAAAAGGCTTACTGGAATCGATGAAGAATCACCGGATCAGGTTCGCAGAGAACTGTCAGTCGACGGCAATTGTATCGTCACTCCGATCGGTAAGCGGCTGGCGTTTGGCCGTTTGGAGACACCGAAACTGTCCGAGCTTCGCCAGACCGTGGTGGATTTGAATGCCGAGCCAAGACCGTCTCGCATCCGCGAAGTCGTCGGCGACGTTCGCCAGTTGCACGCCGACCCGGCCAACGCCGGCGCGATGTTCCAAGTCGCGTCGCAATTCAACTTGCTCGAGATGACCGGCCCCGGCGTCACGCCCGAACGCGGTGTTGGCATCTACGAGAACGATCCGACGCAAGGCCCCGCGTGCGCGATTGCATGCGGGGCTGGGACAATCTACCGCCACTACTTTGCCGACGTGGAGGGTCAAGTCGGGCAATCGGCTGACAAGCAAATCGACTGTTCCGCCGATCTGGGAGCGAAACTTGGCAACACCGATCAGCGGCTGTGGAAGATGCAGAACGGCTACCTCTTTCCGAGCGACGAGGGACTCGTCGAGATTAGCGAAGCAATTCGATCGGCAGACGAAGCCGCACGTTACGCGATGCTGGGCCATCTGCGAATCGGATTGCAACTCGACGCCGAAGTCACCCTAGATGGTGCCAGCCACCGCGTCTCTCAGGCGTATTGCTCGGCCTTGCCCGTCGCATACGGCAGACAACCGACCGACCAATGGACCGACTTTGCCAAGCTGGTCCTCGACGCGGCCTACGAGGCAACGCTGGCCGCCGCGGTCCTCAACGGGGCCCGAACCGGCAACCGCATCGTCTATCTCACGCTGCTCGGCGGAGGCGTCTTCGGCAACCGAGGTCACTGGATCACCGACGCGATCGAGCGAGCGTTTCAAATTCACCAGGGTTACGATCTCGACGTGCGCCTCGTCTCGTACCGCTATTCCAACTCGGCGATTTCAGGCCTCATTGATCGAATTGGATGAACGGTCAGGCTACTGGCGTTCCGCAACGTGATGTCAGCCATGCCTTCACGTCGATCGGCTTCGCGAACAGTAAATGCGGCTCACCGACAAACTCGAACCCAAGCGGCGTCCCCATGGTGTTCGCTCGCTCTTCGTACGTTGCCCGCGCAAGCGTCCATGGGTGGTGGTCAATTTCACCACGAAAAATACAGCCTCGGCGATTGGCACTGTAGAGACAATATCGAGCTGTCAGCCAATGCTCAAGCGTACCGGGTCGGGCGGCAAAGAAATCGCCCGTCGCCGCATACTTCGCTTCGTACTCCGCCGGCGGTTCGCCGCGATGTGTCCGCCGACTTCGGTAGTCGATCGCGCCATCGACATCGCAATCGATCGACATCGCCGCGTCCATGTACGGTAAATTGAACGTCGCCCTGGCGACTCGCACGGCCACGCGACTGGCTGCGTCCAAAGAGAAAAACCACACACCCGCTTTGCCATCGATGGTGACGTACGTTCGCACGTTCAGTTCCAAGAACCGACTCAAGCCGGGAATCGGCGGGCACCACCGGGGTCCAATGTTGGACATCAGGAATGGCACGACCCCGACCCAAGCTTTCCTGTCCCGCGTGTCCAGCGTCACCCCATCGGGCAGTAGCGTAGCGACCGCATCAGGCTCGATCGGCCAGTGAGCGAACAACAATTCCGACCAAGTCATCCGCATCACCCAAGGTTGCTTAGGGAGCGGCCACGTCCTATCCGTTCTTTCGTTCATCGCTCCCCTCCCCGTTCCTTCCCTAACCGCATTCCTCGCGATCAGATGACAGCCATTCTTCAAGTTCGGCTCGGGCGTGCGATCGTGATTTTTCGTTCTGTTGCCGATACAAGACAATAGCGTCATGAATAAAGTTCTGCAATTGCACCAAGAGCTCCACGCTCGGCCGATCCCGGACATCCGGGTCGGATCGACTATTTTCCATCAGGCAATGTTTCGCGGCAGCGAGATTATCCTGAGCGAGCGGGCTCACCTCGACGATTTGGTGCAAACGTTATCGGCGAACGTTCGATCAGTTGGCGACTCGCATTTGCGAATCGATCTGGGCGGCAACAGCGTGCGGGTTGAATTCCACAACGAATTCACCGGCTACACATTCATCAAGGACTCGACTGAAGACTTCGATGCGCCGCCGGACCGGTACGTCATCGATAGCGATTGGATCGGGCACATTACCGGCGAGACCGTCAATCGATTGCAGATTCACGTCGAAGCGGTCGACCAATACAGTCCCGAACAGGACGTCGAGAAACGTTTCAATTCGTCGTCGCTGATCGCGTCGGATGTGTCGGACTCGCAAATGCGAATCTGGTCGGATTATCTGATTTCGCCGCGGGGCAACACTCGTTTTCTGATTCAGTGCAAAACAGACGATACCGATCGCATCGGCCGAGCGGTACAGCGAGTCATCGACATCGAAAACTATCGCATGCTCGCTTTCATCGGATTGCAAACGGCCAAGGCAATCGTGCCTGCGTTGTCCGCGATCGAAACGAGCCTCGAAAAACTGATGCGATCGTTTCAAATCATCGACAGGATTGGCGACGAACGCGTGTTGCTAGACGAATTGATTCAATTGTCCGCGGAAGTCGAACTCATCAAGGGGCGCGCGATCAATCGGTTTCGCGCCACCGAAGCGTATGCCGAAATCATGACCGGCCGATTGCGGGAAATTCGCGAAACGAAAGTGGAGGGCGTGTTTTCGATCATCGCTTTGTCGGTTTGTGCGTTGCAATTGCTCGGGTTCATGTTGGAGGCCCTCGCGGATGTCTATCCTGCCATCAACGTGACTCGCCTCATCGGTGCTCTAGCGTCGGATCGTCCAGCTTGCGGTGCAGCATCTCCATCCCGCGCGCCGTCACCTCGCGTTGATGTGTCACCGCTTTGCTAAGCATCGCGTGAACAACAAGTGACAAGGTTGTTTTGATCTGTTAACCCACCCTGCAGGTCACATTTTCTTTCTGCTTTTGAGGGTGTCACGGATGGCATTTGCATTTAAAAATCAACTCGATGAGGCTGCCGAACGACGTAGCCAAGCTTACTTCGCGACTTTGTCCGAGATGGATCCGCGACGCTTCGCTGCTCTGGAAGCTCAGGATCCGTTCGGAAATAACTTCGGCATTTTGTTTCTCTCCCATGCTCCGCGCAGCGGAAATCGCATGGGAGAGACCAAGTGAGGGATAGTAGTACTGCGAAGTTATTTCCGAACGGTTCCTCAGCGACTCGGCCACGGCGGTGTCATTTATATCGTCAAGCTGCTCGGGGTTTCCCGAAGTACCATCGAACGCGGCATTCGAGAGATCGAGCAATTTCCCGTTGATCCTGCGGCGGGACGTGTTCGTCGCCCAGGTGGCGGTCGAAAAAAAAGATCGAATCCGACAGCCGACTTGAAGGAAATCTGATTGATTCGCTCGAACTGCAAACCGCCGGGGACCCTGACGATCCCGATGCCGTCTTCACCAGCCAAACGCCAAGCCAATCGGCTGACAAGGTAACCCGGCAGGGCACCCCAGTGGATCGCAACACGGTCAAGGCATGGTACCGCGAAATCGGCCTTGGTTTGCGTCAAATGAGAAAGGACATCGTCGGGGGACGCTCGCCCGATCGCGAGGAGCAGTTTGAACGCATCGGTGAACTGACTGACCTGTACGAACGTGACGGCAATCCTGTCTTCTCCATTGACACCAAAGCCAAGGAGTTCCTCGGTCGCTTGTATCGTAAAGAAAGGCTGTACGGCACCGCCGCGTTACAAGCCTTCGATGATGATTTCCCCAGTTGGGCCGATGGGAAAGTGATCCCGCACGGCATCTACGATATCCGACGCAATGTCGGTCACATCAACATTGGCCTAGTATCCTGCTGCTGTGCGATTGCGGAGGAAGCAATGCCGCGAACCGTTACCTGTTCAAGTACTACCATCAGGAGTTGAGCGATTCGATTGGTGTACCGATCCGAGTCGCTCATTTGCCGAGCTACTGCAGCAAGTATAACCCGATCGAACGCCGCTTCTTTTCGCACGTCGGTCGGACCTGCTCGGGTCGCTTGTTTGACTCCCTCGAAACGGTTGTCGATCTGATGCGTCAAACGAGCACGCGGACGGGACTTTGGGCCACCGTCAATGTCATCCGTCGAGCCTACCAAACCGGTCAGAAACTCAGTGAAGAACTGAAATCGGAATTAAAAATCATCTACGACCAAGTTCTGCCAAAATGGAACTACACTACCTGCCTGTGAAGTCAGCACTTATTGTTCACGCGATGCTTATCAGATTTAATTAGTTGAATCGATGCTACTGCAGTGCATCGAGCAACCACGATCGTTTGCGCTGTTACCCAATTATCCCGCGGAGCACGTTGCCGTGAACGTCGGTCAGGCGATGGTCGCGTCCGCCGTGGCGGAAGGTTAACTTCTCGTGATTGATTCCCAACAGGTGCAGAACCGTGGCCCACAGGTCGTAGACTTCGCAGCGATCCTCGACCGCATGGTAACCCAGTTCATCGGTAGCGCCATAAACGGTGCCGCCGTTTATACCGCCTCCGGCTAACCAGACGGTGAATCCCTGCGGGTTGTGGTCGCGTCCGTTGCTGCCTTGAGAAAACGGCGTCCGTCCAAACTCGCCTGCCCACACAATCAAGGTTTGGTCCAACAAACCGCGTTGTTTCAGGTCCTCGATCAGTGCTGCAATGGGTTGATCCACTTGCTGGGCCATCGCTTGATGCCCTTTGGCTAAATCGCCGTGTTGGTCCCACGGGTTTGCAGCCCCTCCCGCCCCGACTCCTTTTGTCAAACAGCTTAGTTCGATAAACCGGACTCCTTGTTCCACCAACCGCCGCGCAAGCAAACATTGCTGGCCGTAGGCCGCTTTTTCGGCATCGGGCGAATCCAGGCCATACATTTGGCGAGTTCGCTGGCTTTCGTTTGACAGATCGCACACCTCCGGTACCGCCGTCTGCATCCGAAACGCCAATTCGTAGTTTTGGATTGCCGCCTCCACCTGGCCATCACCGCGGGTTCGCTGCAGAAAATAATCGCCCAGCGATTGGGTCAGACGCAAGCGGTGCCGCTGCAGCGATTGCGGCCCCGGCGGCACGATATTGTGGATCGCTTCGCGGGCGTCGGCCTTGAGGATGGAACCCTGATGCTGAGCAGGCAGGAACCCGTTGCTGAACAAAGAAACTCCGCCATGCGGCGTGACGGCGTGCCCGCTTTGCAAAACCACATACCCAGGTAGATTCTGGTTCTCACTACCCAAACCGTACGCACACCAGGCACCGCCGCTGGGGAAGCCCATAAACGGAAATCCGGTGTGCATGAAGAAATTGCCCTGCGCGTGTTCGTTCACTGGCGTGGTCATCGAACGCACGACTGCCAGTTGGTCAACCCACTTTCCGACTTGCGGAAACAAACTGCTGACCGGGATACCACTTTCGCCCCGTGGGGAAAATTCAAACGGGCTGGCCATTACGTTCCCGTTGTTATTGAACTGGGTGCGCGCTACCGACGTTGGCATCGGTTTGCCATGCAACTCGGTTAGTTTGGGCTTGGGGTCAAACGAATCGACATGCGACACACCGCCCGACATGAAACAGAAAATCACATGTTTGGCCTTCGCCGGATGATGCAACCGGCGCAGCCCCGCATTATCAGGCAACGCCATGGCATCGGAGGTTTGGGAAGCTAGCGTGGGACGATCCAACATGGTGGCTAGAACGGTGGCACCGAAACCCATCGAGGATTGCGTTAACAACTGACGCCGGGAAAGCGGCTGCGATCGCATTTGATTCATCGGATGCCTAGCAAAACAGTTGGGTCAGCGGACATAAATAAATTCGGGCAACGTGAACAACGAATGTGCCAAATCGGCCCAGACAGCGCGGGTGTCATCGCCTTGCAACGTCGTTTCCAATTCGCGGGCCCGAGAAGTGAGGTTGGCAACCTGGCTCCGCAGTCGTGCGACGTCGTGTCGTTGGTCGACGGTCAAATGTCCCAGCAGTTCCGCATCGCTCACCACAGGGGTAGTGGTTTCAAAGCTGGTCTGAACCTGTTCTGGGGTTAAGGCCACATCGTACAGTCGCGCGCGATGGATCCTGCCGCTTAGCATCCGGTTGCCACCCTCCGGCAAGTGCCGCACGCCGACGCACAAGACGGTATGACCGTCCAGAAACGGTTGCACCCCACGGCTTTGATAAGAATTTCCATACGGCAGCCCGTTGCGATAAGCCGCGATGCGACCGTCCGCTTGGTAAACAATCGTAATCTGCACAGGAGCATCGCTCGCTTCGGTTTCCCGTTCGCCGCCCAGTGGCTGAGTACGGGCAAAATGATTACTACCCGCCAGCCACTGGCCCGGGGTTTGTTCACCAAATACGATCGCATCGAACACCGTTCCAGCGGGCGTTTGAATCGTAAGTACACCACCACCACGCTGAGTGGTGTTGTCCAGTTGTACCCAGGCTTGCAGTGTTTTGGCACGGAGGGAAAAGTCAAAAGGACGGGTGACGGCGTAACCGTTGCCGCGGACCACCAACGCGTCATCCATCAACACGGCATCGCCTCTTAGTTCTAACGCATCGCCAGCGATCAAATCTTTTCGACCTGTGGTGAAATCCCAGTCGCGAATCGGCTCGGGCACTTGCGTGTCGCTGTCTGCCGCCAGGGTCGCCGCCGATCGGACCCGAATCGCTTTGCGGGCCTGCAGTTCGATGCGCACCGGGTTGAGGATCTGGGCGATCGATTCGTTTGCGATTTGAATTTGGCGACTAATCCGCTGCCGCTCGTTTCGCAGTCCGGCATACAGGCGTCTTGCGTCCTCCAAGAATTGGATCGCCTGGGCCAATTCGTCGGTCGCCGCGCGACGGCCTAGTGCGGCCTGAAACATGGCTTCGATTCGTTGACGATCGTCAATCAGCGAATCGTCGGCCAATACCGCTTGGGACCAGGAATGGGCGGCGGCGACCACTTGCGGGGCATTCATCAGGGTCAAGGATTGGGCCGGGACGTTGGTCGCATCGCGCCGACCGGTCGCCGCAAAGGGTTCCGGGAAATCGAACACGCGCAAGAACGAGTCCAGTGCATTTCGTCGTACGGCAACGTAGATGCTGCGACGGGGAACCTGGCCGTCCACCGGTGGGCCAAAGGATGTCAAATCGATCGTCTGGGCGACGCTTAACATTGAATCACGAATGGCCTCAGCTTCCAAACGCTTTAGCCGCCCATGGGACCACAGACGGTTGTCGGGATCGATCGCCACGGCCTCGGGAGTTGGCGTTGAACTGGCTTGCCAGGTGCGCGAGGTCACCAGGGTACGAATCATGTGCTTCAGCGACCAATCGGCCTCGGGCAAGCGACAGGCCAGCCAATCCAGCAGTTCGGGGTGTGTTGGGGGGGCGCCCATGCGACCGAAGTTGTCGGGTGTGGCGACAATGCCACGTCCAAACAAATGGTGCCAGATTCGATTGACCAGCACACGTCGCGTCAGCGGGTTGTCGTCACGCAAAAGATCTTCGGCCAACCGAAGGCGACCGCTGGCGGAGGACGGCTGGCCCTGATGAGCGGACGCAGGTGCGGTTCCCGTGGTCGGCACCATGGGGTACGGTGTCGGATCGATTGCCTCCAGAAACCGCCGCGGAATCAGCTCGCCAAGCTGCCTGTGGTCACCGCGGACCATTAGAGCTTGGTCAGGCCTGGGGGCTTCCTCCAGACTAGGGACTCGGCGTGGCACCGGAATCTGCGACTCCAGCTTTCGATAACGATCAACCAGCGGTTGGGCACCGCGAAGCTGGTCGACTTGATTGACCAACCAACCTTCCTGCAGGCAGCGATTCAAAAACAAGGCCTGACCGTCATCCAAACGATCGGCCCGCCAGGCTTGGATTGCCTCGCGCAGGGACTGGACCACGGCGGCATCCAAGTCTTGCAAGGATGCGGGTGGCTCCGATAGGCTGTCCCATAGCACTGCCAACGATTCATCCTGTTTTGCCGGTCGTGGTTGACCCGGACGAATCAACCGCACACCGCGAACGCCGAACCAAGATCGTGCTTGCCGGCCAACCAACAGCGGCGCGTCCAGGGCGGCGGCCAATTCCATGTGGATCTGGTCGCCGTTCCAGTATCGCAAATCAAACCGTTGCCATTGCCATTGGGGCGTTAGCGAGATCACCGGATAGACCGTGCCACGCCGCGGATAGTCTTGCACGACGTAGCGCAGGCTGGCACCCCCATCTCCGAGGACGTTGACCCAGACTTCATAATCGTCATCAAGCTGGATGTCGGGCGAAGTCAACCGCGCGGCATGCTTGGAAGAAATCAGATGGGAGTAAATCCCTGCAGGATAGATTTCGGCAATGACGGCATCGCCCGCCTGGGAAACAACAAACTGACCGGGGGCGGTGATGCCATCGGACAGGCCGTTACCATACGGAAACCAAGTCGACAAATCCTCAAACGATTCCCGCCCAGATGGCGGCGAACTGTTCGTCGGAGACGGGGCGACGCTGCCCGACGGGGCACGGCGTAAATCATGCCAAAGGGACACAACGGACTTTGCGTCTGCTTCAAACGCCTGTGAAAATTGCCAGTACATTGCCCCCAAGGAATCGTCTGGAAGCGTTTCCGGGTCGGTGCCGATCCGTTGGGCCATTCGCTGCGGCAACGCATCAAGTGTGCTTGTCCAGGTGGTCGCAGCCAATGCCTTCAGTTGTGCCTTGATGTCGGTCAATTCATCCCGATGGCGATCTTGGTGTTCCGGTAGTTCGATGGCGGCGCGTCCCGGCCTGCAGGCGTTTAGTATTCCGTACAGGGCATAATAATCGGCTTGGCTGATCGCATCGAATTTGTGATCGTGACAGCGAGCACACGAAACCGTTAACCCCAAAAACGCTTTGCCAAACGTATTGATCTGATCGTCGGTGAACCGGACCCGTTCCTCCAGTGCATCGGTGGGTGCAAAACCGTGAAAGACCATTCGCCAATGCGTTGTGCCAATCACCGATTCATTAAACAGATCGGTTGGATTCCGACGCGGGTCTTGCAACAAATCCCCCGCCACGTGTTCACGGATCAATTGGTCGATAGGCACGTCATTGTTCAGGGCTCGGATCAAGTAATCACGATACATCCAAGCATTCTCGATGGCCGGATCGCCCTCGGAACCGTGCGATTCTGCATACCGAATCCAATCCATCCAGTGCCTGGCCCAGCGGTGACCGAATTGGGGACTGGCCAACAATTCCTCAACCAAGTCTGCGATCGCCGCGTCGCGTCGGTTCGCACCCGCGTTGGCGATTCTTGCCGTCCAGAGGGTGGACTGCGAGATCGTAGGCGGCAAACCGATCAAGGCAAAATAGAGCCTCCGGACCAAGGTTGACGCGTCCGCCGGAGGGCTGGGGCGGAGGTCGGTGGCAGCCAACGTCGCGTAAAGGAATTGGTCCACCGGATGACGGTTCGGCACATCCCCTTCCGATTGACTGCCGACGGTGGGCGGGACGGGGTCGACGATCGGCTGGAAGCTCCACCACGTTTTTCGGCGTTGCAGCAACGACTCCCACGCCTGCGACGAGGCCAAAGCATCCGCGTCGGGTGGCTGGTCACGGGGATCCTGAGCCCCGGCGGCAATCCACCGTTGGAAGTCCGCAATCACCGCCTGATCCAGTTGCGGCCCGCCGGAGGGCATTTCCAAGCCTTCGACTTCGTGACGCAAAATAGCCAGTAACGGACTGGCTTTCGGATTGCCGGGGGTTAAAACGATCCCACCATTCCCCCCCTTGCGAAACGCTTCACGATGATCCAGCGCTAATCCCCCTTCCGCGGTTTCGGACGAATTGTGGCAGGAATAGCCGTGTTCGACCAAGACAGGACGAATCCGCGTTTCAAAGAACTCGACCTGCTGTGCCTGGGACAACCGAGCTGCATCGTCAGCAAACAAAACCGTGACGGGGCGCAGGCAGAACAAACCGGACACGCAAATCAGCACCATCCCAGCAGACCAGGTCGTTGCCTGCGCAGCCTGTTGGAAAAGGTAGCTGGCCCATTGGAGGCGTTGCGGAAGCATTGGAAGATCCAGAGGTGGGAGGGGGGCCAGGCCTCGTGTTCTACAAGCAGGTAGGTCTTGTCAATTCGGATTTCACGACACAACACGTTATGAGGGTGCTCACTGGCCCGGCGAACGATTTCTAGTCTACCTTTCCTCATTTTATCACAACCGCGATTGCCAGGTTGGCAACAGGGGAGATCGATTCGAAAGAAATGGGAGCACCCGCTACATCAACCAGTGGTAGGTCATTGCGGCCAAGACACCACCGGTCAATGGTCCCAGTACGGGAACCCAAGCATAGCCCCAGTCGCTGTCTCGTTTTTCAGGGACTGGTAATAGCCAGTGGACGATGCGCGGGCCTAAGTCGCGCGCGGGGTTGATCGCGTAGCCGGTGGTTCCGCCCAGTGAGAGGCCAATGCCAAAGACCAACAAGCCCACGGGTAGCAGCCCCAGCGTTCCCAGTCCCAGACGGGGCAAATCGGTGCTAGGTGTCAGCGTTAAAGTTCCCGGGAGCTGCAATTGCGGATCCGCCATCAGAAAAATTGGCAGGATGAGTGCGAAGGTGGCTACGGCTTCGCAAAAAAACGCTTGCGGCAAGTGATGCACAGCCGGTGCGGTGCAAAACGTGGCGAGTTTGACATCGCTGTCATCGGTCAGTTTGTAGTGTTCGCTATAAAAAGCATATACCAACCCAGCACCCAGCATCGCGCCAGCCAGTTGGCAAGCGACGTAGCCGAGGAACTCCTGCCACACAAGTTCATTCGCCCACAGCATCGCCATCGATACCGCAGGATTCAAGTGAGCCCCACTGTATTGTTTGCTGCAAAACGCGCCGACAAAGACAGCAATTCCCCAGCCGGCCGCAATCACGATCCAGCCAGAACCATGCCCTTTGGAGCGGGTTAGCAACACGTTGGCAACTGCCCCGTTGCCAAGCAATAGCAAGATCGCCGTTCCGATGAACTCGGCCAGGTAAGCATTCATGATGTTCGTTCACCGTCGGGTTTACGGGTTAGTTGCCGGTTCGAAACGGTCTTGATTGAAGCGGATGCGTCGAGAAAAAGCAAGCGATGAACTCGCCAGGGTTGTCCGGCAGATGTTCTAAACGTAACTTGAAAAACACCAGGCAAGCTTGTTTGCGTGTCACAAACAACAACAAGCCGTTCTAATTGGCCAGTTTCTTCGTCAGACGAACGAGTGGCCGCTTTATGCAAGCGTGTGATAGGTAGTCCGCCAAATCGATTCCCGACAGCCCGCCCCACCACTGTGAAATCCGCTATGAAAATTCGTCTCGCCGCCGTCTGCACGCTGCTGGCGTTGTTTTGCCGCTCGTCTTCCGCTTCCGAACCGTTGAACGTGGTCTTCATCTTTGCCGACGACCTGGGTTGGGCCGACACTACCCTATATGGCCAGACGACGTTTTATCAGACCCCGAATGTCGAACGTCTGGCCAAACGCGGCATGACTTTTACACATGCCTATTCCGCCAGTCCGCTGTGTTCCCCCACGCGTTCCGCCGTCCTGACCGGTCTCAGCCCCGCCCGCACCGGCATTACCACGCCCAACTGCCACTTGCCGCAAGTGGTTCTGCAGGCCACGGTCGGGAAATCCGCGGCGGCTAACCAACACGCCGTTCAGCCCATAACCGTCACGCGTTTGCAGACCGCTTATCCAACGTTGTCCAAGACACTAAAGGCGGCGGGCTATGCCACGGGTCACTTTGGTAAGTGGCATCTGGGTGCGGAACCTTACTCACCGCTGGAACATGGCTTTGATGTGGACATTCCACATCATCCGGGGCCAGGTCCGGCAGGCAGTTTTGTCGCTCCGTGGAAATTCAAGAACTTCACCGAACGGACGCCGGGGGAACATCTCGAAGATCGCATGGCGGACGAAGCGGTCGCCTGGATGGAACAGAATCAGGACCGTCCGTTTTTTTTGAATTACTGGCAATTTAGTGTTCATGCCCCATTTGACGCGAAAGCCGAACTGATCGAAAAGCATCGCGCCCGCGTCAATTCACAGGACGCGCAGCGCAGCCCCACGTACGCCGCGATGGTAGAAAGTTTTGATGATGCCATTGGCACTCTGCTTGATGCGCTAGACCGCCTGCATTTGACCGACAAAACCATCGTCATCTTTTCCTCCGACAACGGGGGCAACATGTACAACGAAGTGGATGGCACCACGCCCACCAGCAATCGGCCTTTGCGCGGCGGCAAAGCCACCATGTTCGAAGGGGGAACTCGCGTGCCCCAAGTCATCGTCTGGCCCGGCGTTACCGCCCCGGGGTCGCGCAGTGACGTGCTGACCCAGAGCGAAGATTTTTATCCTACTTTGCTGGACGGGCTGCGATTGGAACCCCAGCCTGATCAGATTTTTGATGGTGTCAGCATCATGCCCTCCCTGCAAGGCCAGCGGCAACAGCGCGAAACGGTCTTTCAGTACTTCCCACACGCGCCCGGCGTTCCGGATTGGCTGCCACCCAGCGTCTCGGTACACCGTGACGACGGCTGGAAGCTGATACGGCTGTTTCACGCCGGTCAGGACGAGGTGCATCGGTACCTGCTGTATGACCTCAATAACGATCTGGGAGAACAGACCAATCTGGCCGACCAGCAAGCGAACTTGGTCGCGGAACTGGACGACCTGATCGAGGGCTTTCTTCAAGAGACCAA
>SLFV01000248.1 GCA_007124075.1 Roseimaritima sp. | reverse complement strand
TTAGCGCATAGACGTTTTTGCCGTCAACGGTCGGCGTGCTCCGTGGACCGCCTCCCCAACCGTGCAAGTAATCATCTTTCGTCGATGCGCGACTGATCGGTGTCCGCCACAGCGTGCTGCCACTATTGACATCCAGGCACGCAACAAAACATTGCTCCTGATCCGCCCCCATGGTGAAGACCCGACTGTCAGCGACCGCCTGACTGCTGTACCCCAACCCTAACGTGTCGACGCTCCACTTCAACTTAGGGCCCCCCTCAGGCCAAAGGGACAGGAGCGGTTGAGGCGCGGCATGCCCGTCCCGTTCCGGACCACGCCACTGTGGCCAGTCGTGCTCGCCCGCAAAGGAAACAGTGGTGACCAATCCAATCAGGAGAACGCTTGGTAGAAACTGCACAAGTCGCATCGAATTTGTCCAATCAAAAAGGCGGGAAACACTGGAGTCTTGCAAATATGCGGAACGAACCTCCAGGCCTTCCATGATTGACGAATTTCAGCAGAAATTCAATCGGTCTTCAAGTGATGTCGGTGGTCACGGGAGCCGTATTTTGCAAGTAAATCATTTTGCGATACTCTCCGTCAGCCTGCAGCAGCTCACGATGCGTGCCCGTTTCCATAATGCATCCAGCTCCCAAGATGACGATCAAATCCGCGTGACGAATCGTGCTGAGACGGTGCGCGATCACCACCGCCGTTCGGTTTTTCAACAATCGCTGCAAACTTTGCTGGATCAGTTGCTCGCTTTCGCTATCCAGGCTGCTGGTGGCTTCGTCTAGGATCAAGATCTTCGGATCCGCCAAAAGGGCTCGCGCGATCGCTAAACGTTGGCGCTGGCCACCGGAAAGCTTAACCCCGCGTTCGCCAATGACGGTGTCGTACCCCTCAGGCAAACGACAGATAAAGTCGTCCGCTGCAGCCTGTTTTGCGGCTTCTACGACCGCCTGCTCGCTGGCACCGCGACGGGCATAGGCAATGTTTTCTCGAATGGTTCCATCGAACAAAAACACATCCTGCTCGACCATTCCCAGAAGCCGCCGATAACTGTCCAAGCCGATTTCCGGCAGGGGCCGTCCATCCAGGGTGATCGTTCCCGCCGTGGGGTTGTAAAATCTTGCGATTAAATTGGTTAAGGTTGTCTTCCCCGCACCGCTGCGTCCCACCAAGGCAACGGTTTTACCGGCGGGAATCGTCAGAGTGATGTGTTGCAAGACATCGGTGTCGGTTTCCGGGTAACGGAACGATACATCCTGCAAACAGATTTCTCCGCGAACCTGTCCGGCATCGATCGGTTGCGTCTGCCCCATCTGCGACAGTTCGCCGGGCTGCTGCATGACATCTAATATCCGATCAAGTCCGGCGAGGTTGTTTTGAAACGTCACCGCGCTGCCCGCCAAAGTCGCCAGTGGATCCAAAAGCATGGTCAGATAGACCAGGAACATCATCAGATCGCCCAAGGTCAGATGCCCCTGCAAAATACGGTACCCGCCGTACAGCAACAGCGCCGTGGATGCCAACGGAATTAAGACCTCCCACACGACTTCAATCACTCGCGACCTCCACCAGGTGAATAATTGCTGGCGAACCATAAAGTCGCCCTCGCGTACAAATCGCGACGCTTCGCTGCGTGCCCGACCAAACGTTCGCACCACACGAATCCCTCCAAACGTTTCGGTCGCCATACTGTCGATGCGTTGACGTTGACGCCGGATGTCGCGAAAGAGGGGTCGCACACGTGCAATCCATGTCCGATGGGTTGCCCAAACGGCTGGCAGCAACAGCAGCCCCCCAGCCATTAGCTTCCAATCAACCAAGGTTAAAATCGCCAAACTGCCAACGAACTGAATGACCGCGCGGCCGGGATTGTACAGCATGCTGAAAATCAAATCCGCCACGCCCCCTGCGTCCTCCCGGATCAGGCTGGCTACGCCGCCACTTTTCATCCCGTAAATACGATGCAGTGGCAACCGCACGGCCTGCTGGAATACCTGGTTGCGAATCGTGACCTGAGCACGATTGACTGCCTTGGTTGCCTGCCAGCGACTGGCAAGGCGCACGGAAGTCGCCAAAATCGTCACCAGAACCACACACCCTGCGATGATCAGCAGCAATCGCATGGGGGTTTCTGGCAGCGGCAGGTGGGCCAATAACGGCGGGAGGGGGTGCGGCGGCTGCGTCAGCGCGCAATCGATCGCTAGTTTCGTGGCCGCCGGTGGGACCAACCCCAACAGCACGCCAACGGACATCAGCACCAAACTGGCGACAATTGCTGCACGATGCCCCGAAACCATTTGCCAAAAAGCGGCAAACAGTTGCCCAAAACTACGGTTCCGATTGGCTCGATTGGCCACCCGGATCTCAGCCAGCGGATTGGCACCCGTAAAATCGGTCAGGCCGTTGGAATTGCCAACGGGTACCGCCCGACCGCGATGGCGGTCACGCACCTGAGCCTGATAGTTCTGAAAACGTTTTCTAGAAGACTCAGGTGCGGGCATGAAGTCGCGTTACATTTAACGAGTTGGATCGAACCCAGTTTGAGCAATCTCTTCCTCTTCCTGGATAATGATCCGCGGAGTCACCATCAGCATTAAACTAGCTGCATCTCGACCAATCGCGGTATTTCGGAACAACCGATTGATGTAGGGTAGTTTACTGAGGATTGGCACCCCTCGTTCGCCTCGACCTTCTCGTAACCGTTTGATTCCGCCCAACAGGATCGTGCCCCCGTCTGGGACACTAACGGTGGTCTGAACATTCGTCGATGCCATCGTGGGCTGCTGCACGGTCGTCCCTTGAGTGATTTCTTCTTCGTCCTCGTCGTCAAACGGTTCGCCCGTGTTGGGGTCGATCGTGCGACTGCGCAACCGCGAACTACGGCTGCCGGTAAATGTGAAGGTGTCTACGTTCCCAATTTGGGTAAATGACGGCGATAAAGTGAGACGTACAAAGCGTTTGTCGTCACTCACAACCGCCTGGACATTCAGCTCGGTACCGTCATTCAACACCACAATGATCGGTTGCTGAGCAACCGCAAAGTCGCCCACCACCGGACGCAGGCTCATCACGAACGGACGCTGCACAATGTCGCTGATCATCGCTGATTGCCCATCAAACAGGGTAACCTTGGGTGCCTGCATCACGTTGGTGCGGTTGTCCCCCTGAGCCGCTTGGACAAAGAAGAAGGCTTCGATGTCACTGAGGATTGCGAAACCAAAGGTGCTGAGTGCCCCTGGATCAACCCCCCCAAAGATCGGTGAAACGTTGAAGTTATTGTTCTCAAAGCGAAAATCCAAGTCGGTCGTAAAAGAACGTCCCGGCCCTGAAAGTCCAACCGCAACGGAGGTACCACGGTCATCCTGAGGCAAACGTGTTGTTTTATCATCAAAGGCGACATCGAAGTCGACACCAATCTGTTCAAAGAACGAATCGGCCAGCGAAATGAATCGTACTTCGATCGTTACTTGTAGATTCTGCAGTCGACGCAAAGCCTCCAGCAATTGGGTAATCTCGTCGTGAACTTCGCTGGTCGTGCTGACGACCAAACTCAGATTCTGAGCGTAAGGAAACATACTGCTGACTTCCTCCAACCAAGTATCCGGCTTGATCGTGGTTTGAATCAATTGCATCAGCGTGTCAAAGTCAGCCATCGCGGCACCACCAGCAGAACCTTTGTTGGGTTGACCTTGGGGTGACATCATCGGCAGGCCGTATTGTGCCAGCGCATTCGCCTGGTTCTTGCCTTCCATCAACGTTGGCTCCATCGCCAGGCCCACCGGAGAAACCTGATTGATTTGCAATCCGGTCGATCCGCTGTGCATCTGATAGGCGGCACGCAAGGCCCCCGCCATCCCGCTTTCGTAACTGGATGTAAAGTTGGGGATCGGCATCACCAAATCGGCAACCTTGTACAGTCTAGTCTGCAATTGACCACGCTTGACCTCGTTGGTGGTGATCTGCAATACCTCATTACCAATCGCATAGGTCAAATCAAACTGGCTTAAGATCAAATCCAGTGCGCTTTTCAGCGAGATCGGTCGTGTTAGATCCAGCGTGACCGGAGTGTAACTGTCGACCCGTGCTCCC
>SLFV01000554.1 GCA_007124075.1 Roseimaritima sp. | reverse complement strand
TCCCGATGAATTGATGCCGCCGCCTGGACATGGAAAACCGCTGTCCGCCAGCGAACGAGCAATGCTTCGGCGATGGATTGACCAGGGGGCCAATTACCAGCAGCACTGGGCCTTTACCTCGCCACAACGACCGTCATTGTCGGAAAAACGGGACGGTCAAACCTCCATCGATTACTTCGTCTCGAAACGGTTGCATCCACTTGGTTTGAAGGCCAATGCCCCCGAATCGCCCCAACGGCTACTGCGTCGTTTGACCCTGGACCTGACAGGGCTGCCCCCGACACCGGAGGAAGTCGCCTTGTTTGCAGCCGATCCCTCGGAATCTGCCTATCAAGCCGCAGTGGATCGTTTGTTGGCGTCATCTCGATACGGCGAACACATGGCCCGGTTTTGGTTGGATCTGGTCCGATACGGAGACACGCATGGTTTGCACTTGGATAATTATCGTGAAATGTGGGCTTACCGAGACTGGGTTGTCCAAGCTTTCAACGACAACCTGCCTTTTGACCAATTTATTACGGAACAATTGGCAGGCGATTTATTGCCGGAGCCAACCCGTTCGCAATTGATTGCCAGCGGCTTTAATCGGCTGAACGTGACGACCAGCGAAGGCGGATCCATTTACGACGAGGTTTTCTTTCGTAACGTTGTTGACCGGACCGATGCGTTTGGGACCGTTTTTTTGGCGTTGACGACGGAGTGTGCGACTTGCCATGACCACAAGTTCGACCCGATCTCGCAGCGCGAGTTTTACTCGCTTTACGCGTTTTTCAATAGCCTGGACGGCCGTGCTTTGGATGGGAATAAGAAAGACCATCCACCGAATCTGCCGGTCCCGACCGCCGAACATGAACGTCTGCTGGCCGAAATCGACGCGGAGCTTGACCAGTTGCAACGCGAATCCGAGGGGCCGCTGCCCACGGTCGACGAAGCTCAATCGCAGTGGGAACAAACACTGATGCGTGATCGTCCGGCGGAGTGGACCATCCTGCACCCGCAGCATTACCGGACCGCTGAAGAATCGACAGTGACATTGCACCTGGACGAGGCGGGGGTCTTGGTCAGTACGGGGACGCCCCCTCCGCGCGATGAGTTGACGCTGGAGGCCCCGTTGCCGCTGCAATCGGGTTTGCAATACGTTCGGCTGGAGGTTCTGACCGATGGTCCCGGAGGACGACCGGGGATGTCGGCCAATGGCAACGCGGTGCTGTCGGCGATCGAACTGCAGACCCGGTCTGCGGGGAGTGATCAACCCTGGTTGCCGGTCAAGATTGCGTTTGCGGAAGCCGATTTCGAGCAGCCCGAGGGTAAGTTTGCGGTCTCCTACGCGTTTGATGGAAAAGTCGCCACGGATGAAGGCTGGGGGGTCGGCGGCCATTTGCATCCGGGCCCACGGACCGCCTGGTTTGCGACACGGGATTGGCTTAGTGTTGGGGAACCGACCGATCTACGCGTGGTCTTGAAGTTTCAATCGCAATGGGCGGGTCACCAATTTTCGCGAGTTCGCGTGTCGGTCAGTGACCAACTGCCAGAAGTTGCACCGGAAAAACAGATCCAGGCGTCATCCTGGCAACGCCTAGGGCCGTTTCCTACCGAATCGGCCGATGCGGCTCACGATGCCCAGCATGTTGATATTCAAAAAGCCCCACAACCGGGGGCTACGGTCCGCTTTCGTGATCAAGATTATGTTTGGCAGACCGACGAAGAGCTTGCCGCCGTTGTGCCATCTGCCCTACCGACGCTGGAGGATCAGCTCTCCGTCGTTTGGTTGCATCGGCAGTGGACCGCCCCAACACCGCAATCCGCGACGTTGCTGTTGGGAACCAGCGACGGCGTCCAAGTCTGGCTGAACGGCAAACTGGTCGGACAATCGCTCGGCGAACGCCCGCTGCGGGCCTTGGGCAAGGAAATTCCACTTGAATTTCAGGCGGGCAAGAACCAGATATTTATCAAGGTGATTCGTCATCGCGGCGATTCGTGGATCACATACGCGTTGCGCAGTCCCGCAATTCCGCAGCCCCACAGTTTGCGGGCATTGGCAATGATCCCGCCCGACCAACGCTCCGAAGCTGAGACGCAGTCGCTGCGTCGATTTTACCGCCAAGTCGTCTGTCGGCATCCTGACTGGTTGGCGCTGCAGGACCAACAGGCGGCTTTGCGGAAACAGCGTCAAGGCACCGAGGAGTCGGTACCGGTAACGCTTGTTTGGAAGGAGACGGCCCAACCGCGTACTGCGCATGTGATGCTCCGTGGGGAGTACGACCAACCGGGGGACCCTGTTTCGCGCGACGTGCCAGCGTTTTTACCTCCGCTGCCCGAAGATGCGCCACGGGATCGCCTGGGGTTGGCGCGGTGGCTGGTCGACCCCCAGCATCCGTTGACCGCTCGTGTTGCGGTCAATCGATTTTGGCAACAGCTTTTCGGCACGGGCTTGGTCGCCACCAGCGAGGACTTCGGGTTGCAAGGACAGTCGCCCAGCCACCCCGAACTGCTGGACTATCTGGCTGTGGATTTCCAAGAAAGCGGTTGGGACGTCAAACAACTGATGCGACAAGTGGTCAGTTCCGCCGCCTATCGTCGCAGCCATGCTGTGAACGAGAAAATGCTGGAACTTGATCCGCATAACCGTTTTTTTGCTCGTGGGCCGCGATTTCGCATGGATGGCGAAATGTTGCGCGACCAAGCGCTGGCGGTCAGCGGCTTGCTGGTTGAACAGGTGGGCGGCCCAGGTGTCAAACCGCCGCAGCCTCCCGGATTATGGTCGGCCGTCGGGTATTCGGGCAGCAACACCGTACGTTTTACGGCGGACGAAGGTGACAAAATTTATCGACGTAGTCTGTACACCTTCTGGAAACGGACCAGCGCGCCACCACAATTCACCACCTTTGACGCTCCCAGCCGCGAAGCGTGTACCGCTCGTCGCGAACGCACCAATACGCCACTGCAAGCTCTGCTGCTGCTAAATGAGGTACAGCATGTTCAGGCGGCACGTCAGTTGGCAGAAAGATTTTTCGCTCAGACCAATCTAGACGATCAGCAGCGAATCGATGCATTATTTGCAAGGGTGGTTGCCCGTCAACCGACGGCTGCGGAACGGACCGCGTTGCTGACACTGCATCGTGACCTGGTCCGCCACTACAGCGAAGACTCCGCGGCAGTGGACGCCTTGGCTGGAAGCGACCAACCGTCGTTGGCAGCCTGGACCTTGGTGGCCAACACGTTGCTGAACCTTGATGAAGTCGTGACCAAATGATAGCGACTGCGAATCGCCCACCAACACCGCATTCTCCCGAGGACCTGCCGTTATGCATCCTTTGACTCGTCGCCACTTTTTTTCTCAAACCTCCGCAGGCCTGGGCGTTGCGGCCCTGGCGGCCTTGGAACAAAAACGTTCGCACGCCAGCGGCGTCGGTGTGCAGGCCCAGCGCGGTGGTTTGCCCGAACTGCCGCACCACCCGCCTAAGGCAAGACGCGCGATCTATTTGTTCATGTCGGGGGGCCCCAGCCAAATCGACATGTGGGATCCGAAACCCAAAATGGAACAGTGGTACGACAAGGACCTCCCGGAATCGATTCGGCAGGGACAGCGTTTGACCACCATGACCAGCGGCCAAGCCCGGTTCCCACTGGCTCCCAGTATCTATCGTTTCCAACCGCATGGCCAATCGGAAATGATGGTCAGCGAACTGCTGCCGCACACGGCCACGAAGGTCGACGAACTGGCGCTGGTCCGTTCGGTTTACACCGAAGCGATCAACCACGACCCCGCAATTACGTTCATTTGCACCGGAGACCAATTGCCCGGAAAGGCTAGCTTGGGTTCATGGTTAAGCTACGGGCTGGGCAGTGAGAACCAGGATCTGCCTGCTTTCCTGGTGATGACTGCCAGTTGGACGGGTCGCAAGCAGGCCCAGGCGTTATACAACCGTCTGTGGAACAACGGTTTTTTGCCCAGCAGGTACCAAGGGATCGCGCTCCGTGGCAGCGGTGATCCGGTCCTGTACCTTTCGAATCCGGCAGGCGTCGATTCGCGAGCGCGTCGACGGATGCTTGACACGTTGAGCGAATTGAATCAGGCGGAACATGCCCGCATTGCCGATCCAGAAACCGTCGCTAGGATTGCGCAGTACGAGATGGCATTTCGGATGCAGGCCAGTGTGCCGGAACTGACAAACATCGCCGATGAACCACAGCATGTCTTGGATTTATACGGGCCCGACGTTACGACCCCCGGCACGTTTGCAAATTGTTGTTTGCTCTCCCGACGCATGGCGGAGCGAGGCGTTTTGTTTACGCAGATTTTTCACCGTGGCTGGGATCAGCATGGTAATTTGACCGGGGATTTACCCAATCAATGCCGCGATATCGATCAACCATGTGCGGGGTTGTTAACCGACCTGCGACAACGGGGGTTGCTGGATGATACGTTGGTCGTGTGGGGCGGGGAGTTCGGGCGGACCATCTATTGTCAAGGAAAATTAAGCAAGACGAATTACGGGCGGGATCACCATCCAAAATGTTTTTCGATGTGGCTGGCGGGAGCCGGGATTCGCGGTGGGACCATTCACGGGGAAACCGACGACTTTAGCTATAACATTGTTCGCGATGGCGTCCATGTGCGGGATCTTAATGCTACGATCCTACACTTGATGGGGATTGACCATCGCAGATTGGTCTATCCCTTCCGCGGCTTGGACCAACGACTGACGGGAGTGGAGCCCGCAACCCCGATCGATGGAATCCTGAGCTGATAGGCCTCGGGAAAGCGGCAGACGGAACACCACCGACAAAGCGGAGTCTGCGGATACCGCCGAGATTGGTCGGGATGCTGCGCAAGCTGCCCGGTATGTTTTCACCCGGCATGATTTTCTTTGCCGTTTGCCTTAGCCTCCGACTTCCGCATCTTGGTTGCGTGACCGGATGCGATCACTGACGCGTTTTAACACAGCTCTTTGCTGCGGCGACAGGGATTCACTGCCCCGTTCGTGCATCTGCTGCAAAATTGCGTCAAGCTGCTCAGAATCGCTCGCCTCCTCAAACTCTTGCTGTCGCGCGGCCAATAACTTCGCCCGTTGTTTTCGCTGTCGATAAATCGCCATCGGGGACCGCCAGGCGGGGCGGCACGTTTCGGACGCATTCGGCTCCGGTGCAAGCCCCAGATCCATCGCCTGCTGGCTGTCACGTGTCATCCAACAACCAATCGCGATCAGTGCGGCCCAGGGCCAATATGCAAGGTCGTTGGGACCGGTGAAAGCCAGCAACATGACGGCGACCAACCACCAGTGGAAGGCCAGAATAGTCAGGATCAATCGCAGTGCGGTTTCGCGCGGGATAACGGGCCACCGCCGCAACGCCAATTCAATGGTGCCATCAAGCACTTCGCGCCCATGACAGCCCGGTAGCGGCAGACACTGGGCCGTCGCTTGTAACGTCAACACCCAAACGCACGCCACCAGTACCGAAGTTGCGGTCAAGCGACCAGTTAGTTCGGGAGGTGTCCAAGACAGTCCTGATATACCTTGGTCATGGGGTGGCATCAAAGCAAGCGCGAACGCTGCCGTGAAACACAGCATCGGAACCGCCAGTCCCAACACAACCCTTCGAGCAGGGGGTGAATGCACGGGCCCCCAGCTACCGAAAGCCCGCAGGACCAAACGTGGCAACCGTGCCCCCAGCGTCGCGGCAGTCCACATTCTCAGCAAACCTTGCAGGATCGCCCCGGCGACCATCGAAACCGCCAAAATGCCAGACAACACCGGAAGATCCGCGTTGCCCGGAAGACCCCGAAACCACCATCCCCCCCCAAAGAGCAAAACAAAAAAAATCGGCAGGCTCCACCCTATCTGAACTTCAATCGTCCCCCACCGCGCTGCCAGCAAAGGCTGCCGAAGTTGACCCAACCGATGACGCCGGGGTAGATCAGGATTGGAATCGCTGCGATTGGTGGTTCCAGGCATTATTCCTACGATGCAATTTGTTTTGTTGATCATCGTCCCGGGATACCATACACTTATTACCCAGGATTCCGGTCGGGTCTGGCAGCCTATGCCGCTGACAGCCCGTCAATTGTAAACCAGTTGGGATTCACTTCCACGTTGATCTTCTCCTCTCCCCCGCCAGCTTGACACACCCCATTGTACGGCAACCGGGAATGCCTGGCGATTCGCAACATCGTGCCCCTTGTTCCAATGGTCAAATCCTCCGCCGGTGACTCAGGATCCTCCCCTGTCAACCTTCAGACCACCGCGCCCGTGACGTTGTCGGGTGTCGGCCATGTTGGACGTGGCTCCAACCCGGTTCGGCCGGTCCAGCCGATCGGCCCCCGATTGCGGTGGATTTATTACCTCGTGTTGCTGTTGCTTGGCTTACTGGTCGCAAACAGTGCGTACCTTCTGACGATCACCGCTTTGCAGTGGCTGCGGCAGGAGTCGTACCAGAATTATTTTTATCAGTTAATGTTCCTCGCTCATTTATTGCTGGGGTTGCTTTTCATTGTCCCGTTCTTGGTGTTTGCCGTTATCCACATGGCAAATGCGCGGCATCGGGGCAATCCAATGGCGATCCGGGTTGGCTACGCTTTGTTCGCGGTTTCGTTGTGTCTACTGGTTTCGGGACTTTTGCTGTTTCGCGTCGGCGGGATGGAACTGAAGAATCCCATGGGGCGATCGATCGCTTACTGGGTTCACATCGGATCGCCCCTTGCCGCGGTTTGGCTCTACGTCCTGCATCGTTTGGCGGGCCCGCGAATCCGGTGGAGGTATGGCGCGATATACGTGTCCGGTGTCGGCTTGACCGTCGCCTTCCTGGCGCTGCTGCATACTCAGGATCCACGTCACGGGAACCAGACATCACCGGCCGACGGTCAACAATACTTTCACCCGTCGCTTGCTCGGACCGAAAGCGGAAATTTTATCTCCGCTGATGTGATGATGATGGATGATTACTGTCGCGAATGCCACGCGGATGTGCATCGCGACTGGGAGCGAAGCGCCCATCGTTTCAGTTCCTTCAACAACCCGGTCTATCTGGCCAGTATCCGCGAGACGCGCAAAGCACTGTTGGACCGCGATGGTTCAATGCAAGCATCGCGGTGGTGCGCCGGATGTCACGATCCGGTCCCATTCTTCAGCGGTGCGTTCGACGATCCGTTGTACGACGACTTGCATGATCCCACATCGCAGGCGGGGATTACGTGTACGGCATGTCATTCGATCACGCAAGTCAACAGCAACCGCGGAAACGCGGATTACACGATCCAGCAGCCTGTCCACTATCCATTCGCGTTCAGTGACAACAAAATGCTGCAATGGGTGAATCGCCAGTTGGTCAAAGCGAAACCGCAATTCCATAAGGAAACTTTCCTCAAACCGCATCACAAGACCGCCGAATTCTGTTCCACCTGTCACAAGGTCCACTTGCCGCTGGAACTAACTGGCTACAAGGAGTTTCTTCGCGGCCAAAACCATTACGACACCTTTCTGCTGTCGGGGGTGTCGGGCCACAGCGCTCGAAGCTTTTATTACCCTGAAACCGCGCATACGAACTGCAATGGGTGTCACATGCCGCTGAAGGAGTCCAACGACTTTGCGGCCAACTACTTTGATCCGTCGGGCAAATTGAAGGTCCACAACCATTTGTTTCCCGGTGCCAACACCGCGATGGCTTGGCTGAAGCAGATGCACGAAGCAGAGGAGGCACATCGCCAGTTCCTCCGCGATTCAGTACGTGTTGACCTATTCGGAATTCGTCAAGATGGCAGCGTCGATGGACAGCTTATGGCGCCCCTGGGGCCCGAACGTCCCGTCCTGCGTCCCGGGGAAACCTACCTGCTGGAAACCGTCTTGCGGACACTAACGCTGGGACATCCACTAACGGAAGGCACTGCGGATTCCAACGAATTGTGGGTCGAGGTCCGGGTCAGCAGCGACGGTCAGTTGATTGCTCACAGCGGATTGATCGATGAATCTGGCCAAGTAGATCGTTGGTCGCACTTTGTGAATATTTTTATGCTGGACCAAACAGGCGACCGGATTAACCGCCGCAACACGCAAGATATTCGCGTGCCTTTGTACAATAATCAGATCCCCCCCGGGGCCAGCCATGTGGTCCATTATCGGCTGGAACTGCCACCGCAATTGACCGCCCCTGTCACGATTGATGTTCGCCTGCGTTATCGCAAGTTTGATGCGGAATTCATGGAAATAGTTGCCGCCGCCCACGGGCCCGATGATCACCCGTTACGTGGCCACACGCGTGGCCAACCTTACGGCAACCCGCTGCCAATTGTTACTCTGGCCAGCGCCCAAGTCACGTTGCCGGTCGCTGGCGTGGACCAGCCGCTGCCGCCCAGCCAGACCGCGCGGATCCCCTTGTGGCAGCGTTGGAACGACTACGGCATTGGTTTGTTGCTGAAAGGAAAGGCCCAACTGAAACAGGCCGAAGAGGCATTTCAGCAGGTGGAAAAACTGGGCCGTTTTGATGGCCCGCTGAATTTGGCTCGCGTCTATCAGGTCGAAGGACGACCGGACGATGCGGTCGAGGCGCTCCGCCGAGCGGCGCGGCATTCCGATCCTGCAGCGCCCTCTTGGACGTTGACGTGGCTGTCGGCGGTGGTTGATGCGCAACAAGGCAACCTGGAACGAGCCGTCGAAGGTTTTCAATCCGTTCTCGCTACGCAAATTCCCGATCGTAACCTTGACTTCAGTCGCGACTATGTTGTGATGAATGAATTGGGGCAGGTTCAGTTTCAGCGTGCGCTGCAGTTTCGCGACGACCGCTTCGCCGACCAGCAGCAGCAATGGATCCGTCGAGCCATTGACACGTTTAAAAAGACGCTCGCGATCGATTCGGAGAACGCAACCGCCCACTACAATCTGCAGCGTTGTTATCAACGGCTGGGGGATACCACAAACGCAGATCGCCATGGCCGTTTGCATTTGCGTTACAAACCCGATGACTCCATCGCCGGCGACGTCATCCGTGCGGCACGACGCCGTTATCGGGCGGCCGATCACGCTGCCGAGGATCTGGTCATCTACAACCTGCACCAAGATTAAATGCCAAATCCCCAGCCACCCTCCCACGCAGACGATTTGCAGGATCCGCAACGAATCGGAAGTGCTGTCCGATACTCGTTTGGTTTTATCCTGGCAATCGTGGCAGTCATCGCGACGGCATGGGGAGTCGGTCTGTTTCGAAAACCCAAGCCTACCTCCAGCGGCCCCGCTGCGGTTCAACCACCATCGTTCCGAACCACGCTCGGACGCCCGCTCCCCGCATTGCCATGGACCGACATCACAGCGCAAGCAGGAATTGATTTTCTATTGGAAAACGGGGCCGCGGGAGAAAAACTATTGCCGGAGACGATGTGTGGCGGATGTGCCTTCCTGGATTACAACAACGACAATGCGCCCGATATTCTGATCGTTGGTGCCAAGCGATGGAATCATGATCTGGCCGATGCACCCCAGCACCCCCAAGGTACATCGTTGGCGCTGTACGAAAATGATGGTCACGGCAACTTTCGCGACGTGACCGCCGCTGTTGGCTTGGAAACCGTGCTGTACGGCCAAGGCTGCGCGGTGGGCGATTTTGACAACGATGGTTGGGTCGATATTTTTATCTCCGCAGTCTCCGAACCGCAAAGCAATGGCCAGCCCGCGAGGCAGGGTCCGCATCGACTGTTTCGGAACCAGGAGGGAAAATTTGTCGACGTGACCGACAGTGCGGGGGTGGCCGGGCAGCCCGGAGACTGGGGCAGTAGTTGCGGCTGGTTTGATTTTGATAACGATGGCCACCTGGACTTGTGGGTCTGTCAATACCTGCAGTGGAGCCGTGAGGATGATCTGGGGCAAGATTTTCGCCTAACCGGGGGACAGCGTGCCTACGGGCGTCCGCAGGCATTTGCCGGAAGCTATCCACGACTGTTCCGCAACGATGGCGATGGTCGCTTTACGGAAGTCTCCGCCCCCGCAGGTCTGCGGATCGGATCCAACACCACCGGCAGCCCGCTGGCAAAATCACTGGGGCTGGCGTTTCATGATTTTGATGCCGATGGGCACCTGGACGTGATGGTTGCTAACGACACGGTGCAGAATCAGTTATTTCGTAATCTGGGTGACGGAACGTTCGAAGAGATTGCCGCCGTTTCCGGGGTTGCCTTTGATATCAATGGTAACGCCCGCGGAGCGATGGGCATTGATATTCAACCCGCTCGCCGGGATCACCGTTGCGCGTGCATCGTGATCGGGAATTTTGCCAATGAAATGAGTGCGTATTTTGTTTCCGGACCCGACAGCACAATCTTTTCCGACGCAGCGATCGCCAATGGGCTGGGACCCAGCACGCGTCTGTTTCTGACTTTTGGTGTGTTGTTTTTGGATGTGGATCTGGACGGTTGGCTCGATATTTTTCACGCCAACGGTCATTTGGAAGACGAAATCGCGAATGTACAGACCAGCCAGACCTACCGTCAGGCACCGCAGTTATTCTGGAACGCGGGACCCGAGTCGCTAACCGAATATGTGCCGGTGTCACCTGAATTGACCGGCAGCGATTTTGCGGTGCCGCTGGTGGGACGAGGCGCTACGTACGCCGATATTGATGGGGACGGCGACCTGGATCTATTGATCGTGGGGATCGGTAGTGTGCCGCGACTGCTGCGTAACGACCAGCAAACGGGCAACCATTGGTTGCGAATCAAGCTGATCGGCAACGGCCAGACAACGAACCGCGATGCCATTGGGACCAAAGTGGAGGCCATCACTACGGGGGGACGAATCATCCGCCGATTCGTCAGTCCCACGCGGGGGTATCTTTCCCAAGTGGAACTACCCATCACGATCGGATTGGGGCAAGACACCGTCCGACAATTGCAAATCCAGTGGCCTGATGGTAGCGAACAAACGGTGGACCACCCCGAAATCAATCACACTGTCGAGATCACGCAAGACCACGGTCTCGGGACCACAATCCCGTAGGGGCTGACCGAGGTGGATTTGAATCTGTCGCTCGCCTTATTTCGCCTTGTCTGAGCAGACGCTCCGCGACGCGGGCCACAGGCCCTGTCGATCGGACGTTGGCAGCCTTCACGCGAGCCAACATTTTTTTTGAAAAATGATTGATTTCCGGTTGCGAATCCGTTACAACGCTACAGCGGGCGGTTCGGGCTCCTTAGCACCGCTTTTTCTATTCCACGACAACCGTTTCGTACTGGTCGCTTGAATTAGCTGGTTACCCACCAGCGCAGTTGGTCAAATCGATTGACCGACAACTTTTGGAATGATTTTTCCTGCTTTTCCTATTCGGAGATTGTCACATGTTCCCTCTCCCCTCTCGTAATGTTCGGCAACGAGCGTTCACCTTGGTCGAACTGTTGGTTGTGATCGCCATTATTGGTGTGCTGGTTGGTTTGCTGTTGCCGGCCGTTCAAGCAGCGCGCGAAGCCGCGCGGCGAATGTCTTGTGGTAACAACATGAAGCAACTCGGGCTGGCTCTGCACAATTACCATGATTCGTTCAACAGATTTCCCACGACAACCAATGCCAATGGCTGGGGCTTTTCCTTGTACCTGGGGATGCTGCCGTACATCGAGCAGGGTGCGTTATTTGATCAAATTCTGACGGTGGGGGGGCATCCAGCTTGGGTTGGTGGAGGAGGCCCCAGTTCTTTGCACAACCGCGCTGTAATCAACGGGACCACACTTTCAGCCTTGGTCTGCCCTTCCAACCCGATGGATGTCAATCGCGATGCGGGGGGTGGTGCTGTTACCACATTTCCTTCGTACTTAGGAATCGCAGGTGCGGTCGATGAGGACAAAGTTGATGGCAATGTGCCGCCCGCGCTGGGATCGGCCGCGGATACGGACCTTTTTCAGGAGAACCGGAACCGTCCCGGGGCAAACTGTTGTGCTGCTAACGCACAAAATGGCATCCTTTCCTCCGGTGGGGTTTTCCCGATAAACCATCAGTTGACCTTCGCCAACCTGACCGACGGAACGACAAACGTCATCGCATTTTCAGAGCATGCGGATTTCATGCTGAACAACGGCATCAAACAGGATCTTCGTGGCCACCATGGTTGGCACATGGGAACCGATGGCGGTGGCCGGATTACGAATTGGAATGGCCCTTCGAACCGCCAGTTCAATGTGACTTCGGTTCGTTACCAAATCAACACCCGCAATGCGAACCTCCCGGGGGTCCATCAAAACGTTGGTCCGAATAACCCGTTGCTTTCAGCCCATCCCGGTGGTGTCCAAGTAACGATGGGGGATGGCAGTGTTCGTTTTGTCAGCGAGACCATTCAGTTACATCTCCTGAAGTATCTGTGTACCCGCGATGTTGGAATTCCTGTCGGCGAGTTCTAGAGCGGTTAGCAACGGCAAGTTTTCTTCCCCCACGCCCTGTATCAACCGCGGTAGTCGGGGGAAATGTGGATGCAGAGGGCCGTCCGTAGCGGTCCTGTGGGAATTCGCTAGAATTCCTCGCGCGCCGGGAATTCTGGCGAATTCCATGACGGACCAAGCCCAAGTTTTTAGCGATAAGGCGAGCGGCAGATGAAAAATTACCTCCGTTTTCAGTAGGATGGGCTTCCAAGCCCGTCCCGCGATTAACGGACGGCCGCAGAAGGCCATCCTACAACGGCATCTTTTTTCCGCCGCTCGCCTAACAGACCCTTTGATGACCACTCCCGTCTCAAGAAAGCTATTTATGCTAGGAAAACACGCGTCCTTTTTCTTCGTCACTGCATGTCTAGGATTGGTTGCTGGATGTGGCGGATCGGGGCCAACCGGTACGGTGTCGGGAACGGTTACGTTAAACGGTAGTCCTATTGCCGCGCAAGTAACCTTTATGAACAACGAAGCCACCGCAAGCGCGGTCAGTGATTCGGCAACCGGTCAATACAGTTTGGTGTATGGTGAAAGCAATCGGATTCCGTTGGGGACCTACAACATAGCTATCACCGCTGCCCCTGGTTCGGACGAAATCACTGACCAAGATTACGAAGCCATGATGGAGGGGGACGGTGCGAGCGGAACGGACTCGTCGGCACAGTCGGGCATTCCGACGAAGTATCAACGTTCCAGCACAAGTGGTCTGGAGTTCACAGTCAGCGAAGGTGATAATTCGTTTGACATCAAGCTTGAATGAGACGACAAAGTCGCATCAACTCTCCACGACGATCAAGCGATTCGGCACCGGTGATAAGAGGTCGCTTGCGCCGTACGTGGTTGCTTGCAGTTTTCGGTCTGTTGGTTGTCGTCTTTCCGTGGTGGATGGGCTTGTGGGCGACGTTTCCACTGCAGCGAGCCGATATCCATTTGGCAAAACGTAGTGAGCTTCAAGCGAGATCGTGGCTGACCGTTGCCGACTGGCTGAACGGAGATCGTTCGCGAATTGCACTCCAACGTGCTCGGATCCATCGTCGCCGCAATGAACTGGATGGGATGGAGCTGGAATTACGATTGGCGACTGCTCGCGGGGCGTCTGCCGAGGTCGTGCGCGGGGAACGGGCACTTGCTGCGGCGCAATCAGGGCGTTTGCCGGAGGTTGCTGATTATTTGAATCAATGGATGCTGGCGCCCGGAAAGGATGTTGCCGACATCGCTGACGCATTGGCCCTCGGGTTGGATGCCGCAGGTCGTCTGTTTGAAACAAAAGTGATTCTGCAGGTTTGGAAGTCCGATTGTCCCGTCGACCCCAAGCCGCACGTTCAGTTGGCCAGGATCGCGGAAAATGAATCCCGCCCGGAGGACACCGAAAGGGAATACAAGATCGCGTTGGAAAAAAATCCCAACTTTGCCATGGCTTTGTATGGCTATGCTAATTTTCTGATTCAACGGAAACGTCCCGCGGAAGCCCAGGAGTTGCTGGAACATTGCCAGCGAATCGATCCGGAGACTACCGAAGCTGTAGAATTGCCGCTGGCGAAGTGTGAATTCCTGCTAGGTGATTTTTCCGTAGCTCGAGCGCGCTTGGCGCGTCTGCAGCAATTGCCGAACAGCCAACGGGAACAAGCCCACCTGCGTCTTGGGATTGCTGAGGAGCCTGGCGAACTGCGATACTTCATGGCTGAACTGGCGTTCGTGGACCAGGATTATCAGCAAGCGTTGTCGTTCTTGGAGCTCGTCGCCAGTGAAGCGCCGGATCATTATAACGCGGATCATTTACGCGGGATGACGTTGCAGCGTTTAGGCCGGGTTCAGGAGGCCGAACACGTTCTGGAAAAAGTGGCTCGCCAACGGCGTGAACTGGCTGATCTGGAGCCATTGATCAAGGCGATGCACGAGGATCCGCTGGATTACGAGGTCCGTTATCAGATCGGCAGAATCCTGCTGGGCAACGGTCGTGCTGAACGTGGCTTGTTTTTCCTCAACGGCG